>JAKAPU010000109.1 GCA_021806865.1 archaeon | reverse complement strand
CCTTGACAAAAAACTCCAGATTGGGCAAAGAAAGTAGCAAATTCTTTACCAGAGACGCAACGGGACTTGTCAAGAGCATCGGTGGACCTTCGGCGATGGTTGGTAACCTTTTTGTTACTGGCATCGCATATGGACTCGTCTTCGCGTTCTTCACGTCATCTCTGTACTTGGGCGCGAACCTGCCGCTTACCGTTCTGTTCACGCTTGCACCAGTGATGATTTGGTCTCTCGTCTACTACATGCTTACGGTTGCCATGCCGCGTACCGGTGGGGATTATGTTTGGGTGAGCCGTGCGATCCATCCGTTGTTAGGCTTTGTTGGAAATTACTTCTACACCATCGGGCTAATTACGACGAATGCTGTGGTGGCGGCTTGGATAGTGGTGTATGGGCTGCAGCCGATGATTGCTGGGCTAGGAATAGTTTATTCTAGCCAGGGCCTGATTTCGGCTGCTTCTGAAATTGCCGCTCTACCAACCAGTTTTCTAATCTCAATTGTCATTCTTTCTGTCTTTATGATTCTACTTTTCTTCTCCACCCGGTCTATTTTTAGGGCAATGTGGGTCATTTATGCGATAATCATGGTCTCGGTCGTAGCAATGATAGCTTCGTTTTTCCTTGCGCCCCCATCCGTATTTTCAGCTAACTTCGATCGATTGTCCGGGATGAATTATTCCGACGTGATATCTACCGCCGGATTACCAACTGGATTTACGCTGGGTGCCACGCTGACGGGTTCAATTTTTACGGTTACTAATCTCGCCGGATTCAATGCGTCAGCCTATTTTGCGAGCGAAGTTAGACAGGCCAAAGTGTCTCAGTTCATTGCAATCATCGGATCGGCACTTTTCTCATCGCTCATCCTCGGCCTAATTTATGCATCTGCGTACTACTCGATGGGATCTTCCTTTCTTTCATCTGTGTCATTTCTCGCAGCTTCTGGTAACTCCAAATACGTGCTTCCGGCTGCGCCTGTTTTGAATTTCCTAGCTGTATTCGCAAATCCCAATCCAATAGTCATTGTTCTTTCTAGCTTGGCGCTCATAGCTACCTCGGTCGGATCGTTAATCGCCTTCACGTTCACTGCGACACGAAGCGTGTTTGCTTGGTCGTTCGACAGGCTCCTTCCAAGTTGGCTAGCCAACGTTGATCAAAAGCGCGGCTCTCCATATGCTGCAGTCATCTTGCTTTGGATACTGTCTACAATATTCACAGTTGTGTACTACTATACACCCTTCTTCACTTACTACATATATTCCTCAGTGCTCTTGATCACAACTTTCGGCATAGCGTCTCTCGGTGCGGCGCTGTTTCCATTCAGCCGAAGAACAAAATCAGCTTTCGATACTGCCCCCGCGTTCGTCAGGAAAAAGCTGGGATCGGTGCCTCTGGTCAGCATTATCGGTGTCATCGGTTTTCTTTTTGCCGCATATCTAGACTACGGGAGCTTCCTACCCTCTGTAACCCCGCCTCCTAGCGGATCTCCACTGGTACAGTTCACCGCCTACGTGATTGTGCCACTGATTGCGATCAGCGCAATAATCATTTACTTTGTATCCTATTACTATAGAAGGTCAAAAGGAATAGATCTAAGGCTCGGATTTGAAGAGATACCTCCTGAGTAGAGTCAGTGAAACATGACCGAGAAAGATTCAGAGAGTTCCGCAAAGGCAGCTACGTTAGTTCCATCTGGCAAGCTGTCAGACGAAGGTTATGCGCGAGTCTTGGGTTTTCAGATTTATTGGAGAAGTTTCGGAGCAAAAGACACCTCCTCTAGAAAGACCGTTCTTTGCCTTCACGGCGGGCCTGGTCTCACTCACGATTACCTTCTTGCATTGAAAGATCTCACAAAGTTTGGATACCGAGTCGTTTTTTATGACCAGCTGGGCTGCGGCAAGTCGGAATTACCAAAGAACAGGGCATTGTTCACGATTGAGCGAGCGGTGGAGGAAGTGGAAGCGGTGCGCAAGGAGCTTGACCTTGGCAAAGTACATCTTTTGGGTTCGAGTTACGGCGGTTTGCTTGCAATAGCATATGCGCTCCAATATCAAAGAAACTTGAGGAGCCTGATTTCCGTGAGCGGCCTCGACGATGTCATGAAGGCCGTTAGCGAAATGGAGCGTATGAAAGCAAGACTTCCTGCATCCACTCTGGAAACACTTACGAAGTATGAGGAAGAAGGCGACTACGATAATCCCGAGTATCAAAATGCGTTAATGGTCTTTTATAATAGACACTTTTGCCGGCTAAAGGTTTGGCCGCAAGAACTTACCTACAGTTTAGAGCATGTAAGCAAGCCTGTATATTCGACGATGAATGGTCCAACCGAGTTTGCCATAATCGGCAATATAAGATACTGGAACGTAAGTCGGGAATTGAACAAAATAACAGTTCCGACTCTTGTTACATGCGGCAAGTACGACGAGGTTTCGCCAAAGGTGGCGAGAAGCATTCATACAGGAATAAAGCATTCTAAGCTAGTAATGTTCTCAAATAGCTCGCACATGGCCATGTGGGAAGAGAGTGAGAAATTCACCAGAGTCTTAAACGATTTTCTTGCTTCAGTAAAATAAGCTCCAGATTCTTGTAGAGACATTTTTTTCTTCTAAAGTAAGCATGCTGAGGCAAGTTTGAGCTCAGTCAAACTCTCCATGTGCTCACAGTTTGGACTATGCCAAGCCGTCAGTTCCCACCAGAACGCTTTCCTGTCCCAAATCCAGAAACTAAACTATTTGCACAAAACTTAATGTTGCTTATCCAAAGAGGTGTAATTTTGCTGCTTTCACAATAGTTTGGTAATCGTTTTTCTCGTGGTAGAATGGGTCTCATTATTCGAGAGTGCACTGCTCGCTTCACCATGTCCCTTTCCGATCTTCTCCTCCTATTCCTACATCAATATCTAATGTGCATTGTTTACCCTGAAGGTAATTACGAGTATTTGGGGCTGTAAACTTCGCGTCGGACGAAGCGATATCTTGTCGCTCATGTCCGTCGTAAATTTAACAGAACCGAGTATTTCGACCCCTATACATCAACTTCAGGAATTTGAGACGAGTGATTCATTTATTGTTTTGAGATTTAGATTTGGTTTCTCCGATTGGATTGTTCTTCGATACATAGGCTCTGACCCAGTAATTAAAGCAACGCATGTTTGGTCTTCCTTTTTTGAAGAAGCAAGAATTCTTTCGTAAGCAGCATAGGAGACTGCGCCTGCTCTCTCAGCCCTTATACCTTGCTCTGAAAATCCTAGCCTGATTGTTCCTTCCTCAATCGACTCTTCTTCCAAACTGAGTAAACCTCCATTGGTATCCCTGACAATTTTGAATACCGTGGTCAGATCGACTGGCCGACTGACTCCTATGGCACTCACTTTGCTGTAGAGCCTTTCGGGCACTACGATGCCGTATATTCTTGGCATTTTGGTTGAGAACTCCATCCTTCTTAACTCATCAAAGGCTTTCCATATTGCGCATAGTAGGGTTCCATTACCTACAGGAACAATCACGCTGTCGGGAATCTTGAAATCAAGTTGCGCGAAGATCTCGTAACCTATCGTCTTGCAACCTTCTATTCTGAGCGTGGTATCTCCAACCCACATCGTCGATCCAGTTTTTGCTTTTTCAAAGAGCTCTCTAACATGTGACTGTGGAAAGTCGTATCCGCCATCTTTTGTTGCGCACTCATCGCACCTTGAAACTTTGCCTTTGAAGAGGCCAAACTCTTCCATTTTCTGAATCTTTTCTGGATGAATGTGATTTGTGATGTGGAGGATCAAGGGTATGGTTAGGGCACTGGCATAATAGGTTGCTGAGATTCCCATGTTTCCAGTTGAAGCTAGGTGAAGCGTGAATGGAGCTTCCTTTGGTTGATCATTTTGCATAATGCTGGAATTGCTGTTGCGAATTAAGCTTAGTTCATATGATTTTGAAAATTCACAGATTGTACCCACGTCCTTGAAAGAACCAGTAGGATTTTCATTTTCGCATTTCAGATATAGACCAGGATACCTGTTGCTCTTCCTTAGTTGTGTTGACCCTGGAAGGTGCGAATTGGTCCTCTGCAGTACCCCTCTGACTTGCTCCAAAGTCTCCTTGTGTATTGGGAGGAGCGACGGGATCTGAAAGAATATGGGAGAGTAGGAGGAAGAAGAATAAGGTTCGCCAGCCACTGACTCTAGCGCTGATTTGACTTGCGCTCTAAGAGACTGATTTTCATATTCGTAAACAACATGCATATTCGCCTTGCATGTTTTGCATTCAGTACGCCATCCTCTGAGTTCAGCCTCTTCCAGAGACATGAATTCGTTGCAGTAACGACAGACTAAGCCAACCGAATATCCATTTCCGCTTTTTCCCCTTTCTATTTGCCTTAATAGTCCATATTTCTTCTGGGTTCTTTATTATTTTCGCTTTGTAATCCTATCATTGCGCCATCACAAGCCATTCTTTAAATCCCTAACAAATGACTGGCTTCGCAAGATCCTCTTCCTACAAAAAATCTGTTCTTCTTCTAGATTCTCTTTTGTTTTACCAAGCGACTGTCGAATAGACATCAGGAAACATTGTTTTATGTGTGGGATTATTTTCGCGTCTTCTCGCACAGCGTCTGACCTCTTGAAAATGAAACGGAATGCCACAATTCATGTTGAGGACGTGTATAGTACAGATGGGAATCCATCCGAGACAGCTTGTGACAAGGGCAGAGAATGGAAATCATTGCGCGACAAAAATCATCTGAAACATGCAAGGGTCCGCAAGGTCATCCTCTGCACGACAAATTTTTCTGATTCATTGTCCTGTCTTGGTTTGGACGTAATCCCTGTACTGTGTTTTGGGTTACTTTTCAATGCAGTCCGCTCCCAAGAATCTATCGCATGTGGAGTCAGATAACGAAGCAATCTTTGGTGATTATGAAGCCGGAATCCTGTTTTTTATCCATGTAACCGAGTTGCAGTCAGGATTCAGGATCCATCGGTTTTAAGACAAAAGCGAGCGAAACGTAACCAGTCAAACGAGCTGCATCCAAGTTGAGCGCTGATGCTTGTTCCTTTTGCAGAAGGAAAGCTGATGGCACATGGTAGGGCCTGAAACTAAACGCGGAAAGTAAATCGAAATCGCGCAAATATGAAGATCGGGCAATCCCTGGCAAAGGGAGAATTCTCATTGCGTGTGTGATTTTACAAGATGAAGCTTCTAGTAGCAAGAGAGCGACTATAGATAGTGGGATTCTTCAACATCCAATACTTCCGTCTGATGCCCTAGTATTAGGCGCATGCAAATTCTCCAATGGCAAGAGCGATTAGGCAGTTAGATTATTACAAAAGTGATTGAGCACAGCAGTTATGGTACAACCTCTAACGGCAGTGAGTAAGTGGTCTAACAGGTTTGTCTGGGCTGCAATCATCCAAGGATTGGCAGCTACACTCATAACTATTCCAATATTCCTCCCGACCATTCATCCCGCAGTCGCACAGGTTATTGCGTCTGGCAGTGCTGGAACTTGGTTTCTGACTGGTTATGTGATGTACATTGTTGTCGGAGTAGTGGCTGTGGGACTCACAGCTTTGTTCTACCATCATTTTGAAGTCGTGCTCGGGAAACGGTATAGAGGAGTAATAGCCAACGCCCTAGCATGGATTCACCTTGTTCTGATGAATGTGGGTGCTGCGGCAGCAACGTGGCTCTTGATGTACGCAGGCTACCTAGGAGAGAGCGCGTTGATGCCGGCAGCGGAAGGCGGCGGGGGATTGACTGCCCTTCAGGTACACGAACAGATCTTGGTGCACTATGTAAATCCAATCGGAGCGCTACTTGCGGTAACTGCTGTAGGCGTACTTGCAGGAGGATTGGGTTTCCTGATTACGTACTTCAGAAAGTAGTGCGTGACCGGTCGGTTCGTCCGGCTCAAGAGCCCTGAGTTGTTTGATCCTTTCACACCGAATGTGCTGGTAGATTAGAAAATTCCCAAGATGCAGAGAGCAAATCTAATTATTCTGGAATTAGCTCAAATCTGTCACTGAATGGACTCAGACACTCTAAGCAAACGCGTTGGGCACAGAACTTATGCTAGCCTCGTGGAGAGAATTTTCAACGAGGATAAACGAATAAGATTTGTGGCGGTATACGGCGGGCGAGATCTGCTCGCTGGTGGAATGAAGCCCGGACTGCCTTCGTACGACCCTGAAGAAGTAGCGAGAGAAGTGGATCTGGAATTTGCAAGAATAGCCAAATCCGCACAGTCTTCAGAACGGTGGTTTGGTGAGTTGAATGCGATCGTGATGAGTTACAAGAATATTAACCTGGGTCTATTCAGATTCGAAGATATGAACAAGTTTCTGGTCGTGAGTAGCGAGCCCGACTATAACCCCTTGTCTCTCTTGCAAAAACTGCCTGCTTTGTTATCCGAGTAACCTCTCTATGCAGCTAACAATTATACCTACCGCCCTAACTACAATGATATCTGACAAATTGGTCTCTGCAAACTAGCAGTCCCGTTTCGGGGAACAGAAATGGACCACCTACTCAAAATCAGGATATCCGAGAAGGGACTGGCCGAAGGCAAGAGACCGCTGCTGTGTGACTCCTGGATGAACAGATTCAGACGACTCCCGATTCGGTTGGAAAAGAAAGAGGATAACTATCCGGCGATTCTACGTCTTGCATGCGCGTGAATAACGTATCAGCGAGCTAGAATTATCGGATAGGCTCAATTCGGCGGGCTGAAAATCAAATGATTGTCTCCCGTCTGGTCACTTTCTCTTGTGCATTAGTTCGCTTGTTTCAAGGAAAGCCTAATCGACCTCGGACTATTTCGGATATGGTGGTGGTTCGTTCAGAATAAAGAATCCTTGGATTGCTCAGTATCTCGATCCTGCCGCTTCACATGGCATTCGTTCAGCGCGACAACCGATATCTTTTCGAGTGTCGTCAGCGAGACATTCATTCGTAGCGGTGAAAAGGTACGGATGCTCTAGAATGCATTTCGACGAAACTCGACGTGAGAGATTTCGACACACAAAGAAAGGTCTCACAGGAAGTGAAGCTGAACGTGCTTGCTGGTGCGAGGCTCACAGGAAGCGGGAACAACAGCCAGCACTGGAAGTTCATCCTAGTCCAGGATAGGAGCAACATAAGGAAACTCGCAGATGATAGCACAACGGGCAAGTGGGCTCAAAGGTGCAACTTTGCTGTCATTATCCTCACTGATCCGAAGCTGCCATTTTACCTCATAGACGCGGGCAGGGCGATCCAGGATATGCAGCTCGCGGCGTGGAACTCTGGTCTGGCATCAGGCCTCTTCACAGGGATGAGCGACGTACGCCTTAAGAAAGATTTCGACATACCGAGCGAATACGAGGCCACAGCTGTAGTGTGCTTCGGATACCCGAACAGGAAGATCACTGGAAGGAAGAAAAATCGAAAGGCACTCTCCGACATTTCCTTTCTCGAAAAGTTTGGGAATCCCATGGATCCGAGGAGGCTGTGATCGCAACTTGGGAAAGTGGAACAAATCTTGCTCCGTCTCGTTACAGTTCAGGACTCATTTCGGTTAGAGAAGAAGCGATTCGAACGTTTCTGTTAGGGCCGATTCAACAGTTGAGCATCGACATAAAGGGGAATCCGATGCTGAGGAAATCAGAGTGGGCAATCGATCGATGCCCCAGATGCGCAGGCGGGCCCATGGTTGCGGATACTTCTGGCGGCGAGCTCTTCTGTAGCAGCTGCGGTTACGTGCTCAAGGAGAGGATGGTTGAAGCTGGTCTGGACTGGCGAGCATACACGCCTGAAGAAGCAATTGGTCGAGCGCACACCGGACCTCCATCCAGACTCTCATCGCACGACATGGGGCTTGCGACAGTCATCGGAAAAGAGAACAAGGATGCTTCAGGAAGGATGGTTTCAGCTTCTATGAGGGGGACGATTGAGAGGCTTCGAACGTGGGACGGAAGAAGCCATGCAAACGAGTATGAGGATCGCAACAGGAGGCAGGCGTTCAGCGAGCTCGACAGGATGGTTGACAAGTTGAATCTCAGTGACGCAGTGGTCGAAAAGGCTGCGTACATGTACAGGAAGGCGCTCGAGCGTGGATTGATCCGCGGGAGATCCATATCCGGAATCATTGCGGCATGCCTTTACGCTGCGTGCAGGGATATGGAGACGCCCAGGACGCTGAAGGACATCTCCGCTGTCAGCTGCATGAAGAAAAAAGAACTCGCTCGCTGGTACCGCTTGCTCTTCAAGGAACTGGATCTGAGGATGCCGGTAGTAGATCCAGTAAAATGTGTTTCAAGAATCGCCAGCAGGGCAAGAGTCAGAGAAAGGACGCAGAGGAGGGCGCTCGAAATTTTGAGGCGAGTGGAGGATGCACGTACTTCGGCTGGCAAGGATCCGATGGGGCTTGCCGCAGCTGCTCTGTACGTCGCATGCGTGCTAGAGCACGAGGACAAGACCCAGAAGGAACTCGCTGATGCGGCCAGCGTGACAGAGGTAACGATAAGAAACAGGTACAAGGGGTTAAAGGCGGTGTTGGATGTTTGATTCAGTTTAGGGCTTCGAGTTGATCGGTAGGCTGTCGAAAGATAAAGGAAGAGAAGGAATTCTCTTGCGCTCTCAACCGACATGTCCTAAAAGATGAGCCTCAACTACTACCACATAACACGAGGTTGGAGTAGGTGGATACAATTCTTGTTGCTCGTCTGGAAGCTCGAATGAGCCGTATGCACACAACTCTTGCCGAAACAAGAATCTTTGTATTACCTGCGCTCTAATGGCTTTTCAGTTTCCAAGCCAGCTCAGATGCAATCTGTTCCCGAGTCTTTCCACGCGTATCGATTCCTTCATTTTGCGCTGCAATTATGAGTGGATCTGTAACGCTAGCAGATCTATTCTCTTGCGGTACAGCTATTGCGGGATTGAGCGAAGTTGGGGGATTGATTTGTCTGCGAATTGCTCGTCAGCCCCTTCGACGCCTGCTCAAACTCTTTCCTC
>JAKAPU010000108.1 GCA_021806865.1 archaeon | reverse complement strand
TTCGGCAAGGCTTGTGGAGAGCGTGTATCGGCCGACTCTTGGACAGAAGGCAGGGTGTGTGAAAGCAAGTGCCTAGCCGTAGAATTGTTACTCTTACTCCGATGTTCAATGAGAAGGATAACATTCAAGAGATGCTAGAGAGTCTTGTGAATCAATCGCTAAAACCAACAAAGATTCTGATCGGAGATAATCAATCTGACGACGGTAGTGCAGAACTTGCTCGCGACATTCTAGAAGGGAGTGGAATTCCGTTTGAGATAATTACTGTCCCTAGAAGGAAGGAGTTTGGCAAGTGGAATATCAACAGGGTCTACTGGTGGCTAACCAAAACAATCCGAGGTGATGCTTCTTCAATCGATTACGTCGGCACGTTCGAATCCGACCTGCTCCTGGAACGACGATACATTGAGAAGCTCGTGAATCATTTCGAAAGCAACCCGAGACTCGGAATTGCTGGAGGCCCGATTGCTCCAGACGGCAAGTTCCCTGACTCTTTTCCGCTCGAAGGCGGGCAGACTCCATGGGGAGCTAACAGGCTCTACAGCGCGCGTTGTTGGTTTGATCTGTTCGACTCTGTAGATCTCAGGAATCTTCCTGCTTGGGATAGCGACCATTCCGTCCTAGCGGCCTTTAAGGGGTATCAGGTCATTTCGGTCACTGATGCAATAACGCGTGCGACTCGTGCTGCAAGCGTTGAGAGGGGCGCTACGAGGGGGTGCACCGATTGCATGCACGATCTTCCAATCTGGTGGGCTCTATTCAGGTTCATTCGAAAGACCGACCCGTACTATCTCGCCGGTTTCGTGAGAACAACTTTCGAAAAGCGCAACTTTAAGAAACGTGAGATTGGCCACGCAAATCTGGAAAGTGTTAGGCAAATCTACCGTTACGCGTCAGCCGAGGCTGTGATTAGCAAGACACTGCGTATTTTGGGTGCCTCGTAATTGAACACGTCAGTTCAGACATCAATAAGAATGCCCTTCTGAATCTTGGTCAACGCCCCTTTTCTAATTTCAGGCGGAAATGAAATGTCGATAATTCCCCATACATTCACTGGCACGCTAATCGACACAGCAGGGGTTCTGACGCTTCTCGTAACCGCTCTGCTCTTGCTAAGCTACTACCGAAAGAAGGAAACGCCCTTGGATAATGTGCGTCTCACGAAATTTGTCTCGTGGGCGATTATTGCTGCCACAACTCTGGCTCCGATAATTGTTGTTTATCCTAACGGTGTCTCAATGTCCTTCCTATTTTTCATTTTATCCGGAGCTGTCGCGGGATTGAGCGCAGTCTACCTTGCTTTTGGGGGCCAGAGCCGAATGTTACTCGCTTACGCGCTTGTCGTCGTTTCCGTTTCTTTGGTGCTATCAGAAGGGCTACGGAACAACTTTGCCGGAATTGAGAACTATACAATAGAACCGCTATACAGTTCTGGAAGTCTGGCAGCATATCAGACACCCGCTTCTCAAGGATATTACTACTTTCTTCCCATAGGAACGATAATCTCGGTCATCCTTCAAGAGTTCAGCAATTTGAACCTAGGATTGTTCCCGGTACTCGCATCAGTCGAACTGGTCATGGTACTCTTCGGCCTCTGGGCTCTTTTTGAGAGGATTGGGCTGAAGTATGCTTATCCTGCTCTGTTCTTCATTTTTTCGCCCGAGCTGTCATTCGTGGATGGAAGAACCGATCAGTTTCCTTACGTTGCAATGGTTTTTCTTATTGTGGGTCTGGCGTCTGTCAGAAGCAAGAGGGCCGATGTCCTCTTGTTGCTTCCCATCATATTAGTCGGAGTGTTTGACCATCCGATCGCACCCATATCCATCATAGCAATGATTGGGTTTCTCTCTCTTGTTATTGTGTTAAGAAAAGCAAGGTGGTTGCAGACTCATCGCCTAGTCTTCACAACGCTTCGTCTGGCACTGGTCGTAACAGCTGCATACTGGTTCCTGACGTACATTTACAATCTTATTCTGCCTCACGCAACCCAGACGCTTCAGTCAAGTATCAATCTTGTAACTTCAATGTTTTTTGGATCATCAAAGACTGTGTTGGGTGGTGGTATCACGTCAGCAATTGCTCCGGGCTATTCGGAACCTGCGTTCAGGCTCTTTGTATTTGTTTGGGCAGCTCCTGTTGCCCTTGCAGCTGCTTTCGTTCTAGTCTTAGGGATTCGTGGGCTCATCTCCACCGTTAGAAGATCGAAAGCAGTGGGAGAGACTCTTTCGGGATTTACATCAAATCTCGCTGTTGCCTCATGTTTGGCAGCAATAGTGACTATAGGGATCGCTTACGCTGCCTATGCAACGGGAACTTTACAAGGCCAGTACTTGATACCAGCAGGATACTTTCTAGCAGTCGTAGCTGCTGGTTTCGTGCTCAACCAGTTGATAGGAAGTAGAAAAATACTGGTGCTCGGCGTTGCGACGGTTCTAATATTTTCCGTGGCGTTGATCGGCACTTACGGACCGGATTGGGCCACTCTAGAGCATTCTAACTTCCAAGTTCAATCCACTATACATTCGTACACAAGCTATTCTCAGAGCAAAACCCTCACTTCACTCATCGGAAACCATTCATTTTCAGGAATATACAGTGATTATGACATGTCAGTAGGGCCTGGGGGAGAATACAAGCCAGTCAGATCAGTGATTTCCTCCGTAGACCAAGGAGCGAGTGCGTTCAATTCGTACGGTAATTCGCTTTTCGTACTTGTAAACAGTAGATTACTTGACCCCAGTGTCAGCAATCAAACGCAAGATACAGACGTAGTCTATTTCAGCAACTCACACTTTGCTGTATTCAGTGGGTAGAAACCCGCTCGCCCATTCTTTCAGCAAACTTTGGGAATCACGATTAATTTGTCACGAATCTTGATACTAAGCGAGCTTTGGTATCCAGAAGGAGGAGGGGCCGAGGTTGCATCACAACTTTATGCGTCAAAGTTGATAGAACTCGGTCATCATGTCACTGTGGCCACCACTAGTCGAGTAGCCAAGAATCTTGGGCCCTCTTGTGAAATACAACACCTTGATATCAGTTCAACCCAGAAAAGCTCACTTCTGATTTCCAGTAGGAAAATCAAGGAAAAAATCAAAGAACTAGCCGTTCAAAGTGACGTTGTGTACATCCCTGGAAAACTAATTTTCCTTGCACCATTTTTGAGGCGCGAGAAAGTAGCTGCGAAAATTGTTGTACACTTGCACGATTACCAGTTGATATGCCCGCACGCTTCGATGTACAATTTTATCTCGCATAAGACATGCGAAAACGTATGGAGTGATCTCACTTGCGCTCGATGCTCCCGAATATATGAATCAAAAGAGCACGACAGGACATTTACTTCATGGACAGGTGCCGTCGTGACCCTTGCTTGGCGGAACCTTATGAAAATCTCTCAACTTGCAGATCTCATTGATTCTATCGATTGCTTCATTACAGTTTCCAAAGCACAAGCTGACTTGATCGCAAGCAGCATTGGCGAGTTTTCATCAAGGTTTAGGAACAAGAATAAGACGATCTATAATCCGGTCAACATGTCCATAAAGTACGTCCTGCCGCAATTCAATAAGAATCACGAGATATGTGCAGGATTCCTCGGAGGAGACAGATACATGAAGGGATTTGACATTGCTGAATCCAAGATTAACGACGTGTCCTTCGCGAACGTGAAACTACTTGTTACAAAGTCGAAAGGGAGGCTCTACGAAAACAAGATAGAGTTTCTTGGATGGTTGTCCGGCGACGAGATGGCGGAGCTTTTCAAGAGAATCTGGGTTGTGTTGTTTACTAGCCGCTGGAACGAGCCGCTTCCTTATGCAGTTGTGGAATCTCAGTTAAGAGGTCGTCCAGTGATTGGAACAGCCGTTGGTGGTGTCGAAGAATGTATCGCCAAAATCGGTTTTACCGGGGATGTCGTCAAGAACGGCGAAAGTTTCGAACCATATATCCGAAAATATGCGGATCGAATAGGAAATGACCCTAGGCTTACACAAGAGATCAGTAGAGCATCTGAATCGTTTTTTGCAGAGAGGAGTGCTCACGCATATTCAAATTTCCAAGATGTGCTATTCTAAATGAAACCTACTGGCTTGGATCCAGCTCAAGAGGCATTGAGATCTATTGCACTCCACCTGGTGCCTCACTCTACTGCTACACAAGAATTGGACGCGAGACTTGATGCACTCCAGCCTAAATACGTCGAAGCGTTTGTAAGGTTGATCAACGAAAACAGAATTGTTTCCTGCACATACCAATTGCTTTCTCAGCTAGATTCGCATTTTGCGCGTGAACTAATGAAGTTACTTGAGAAGCAAATTATAGAAATTGAGAAACTAAGATCAGATCGAGATGAATTACTTGTCAAACTATGCGCCATTTTCCGGGAAAGCGAGATAGATTATGTGGTCTTCAAAACCATAAACAAGTCTGGGGCTGTTGGGGTTGATATCGACGTGATGATAGACTACGATGAATTTGAAAGAAGCACGCGTCTTCTCCAAGCTCACGGTTTCCGAGCGATTGATGACTTGTCAAAAAAGTATGCCACGGGGTTTATGTTTGGGAACAATCCGACGATAATAGATCTTCATACCGAGCTCGCTGTACTAGGTGTCAGATATCTTTCGTCTTTTCCTCTCCTTTCTTCTAAGAAGAAAATCTCATACCTACCCGCAGGTGGAGGCGAACCTTTTGAACTCTATCTGCCTAATGAAGTTACAGATGCGATCGTGAGGATGTCTCATTCGATAATTAAGGAAGCTAATATGACTGTAGACGACATCATTGAGCCTCTTGATGCGATTGCACATGAACGTGACCTGCTAACGAGATACACTAATAGAGAAGGTCTACAAACAGCAATAACTGCTTTCGTCGAAATATCTTCCTTTGTGGTAGGCGGGATCTATTCGAGTTATCTTAGTGTCTTGGATATCGAAGCAATGGATCTTGTGGCCCGAACAACAGTGGCACAATCTGCAGGTTCACCAAAACTTCCAGTAAAGCTTCCCAGAATGTTGAGTATTGATGCACTCTTCGATCGCCTAAAAAGGAAGGATGAGATAACAGAATATTTGCCGCTACTGATTGGCTCGTTAAGATTTAAGAGAAATATAGAGCAGTTAGGCCGGAAGGTCCTGGGATTCAATGGCTAGACTGTAAACTGTGCTTGGAGGATTCCAAGTTTCTCATGTGTAATTACCAGAGAGCATCCCGATCCTTTGAGGCATTCGATGAATAGACGCCTAATCTATAGCATCGTGAAATCGTAGGTGATAGAGTAGACTTTCAAACACTTCTTCCCGAGAAAGGTTATCTGTGTCTATGACTATGCACTCCTCGAATAACGATCTACTAACCTTCTCAAGGTTCAATTCTCTGTTTTGGTCGTGCGTTGATGCGACGTCCACTATTCTATATGCCCTTCCAACGCTTCGCGCATGTCGTGTATTCGCAGTAGCTTGGAGTATAACGCACACGGGTCGCATCGGAGAGATTCTTTCTGTCAAGTGGCCCAGATAATTATAGAGTCCAGTGATTCCACTTGACTTGGTATGGTCTTGGTAGAGGTTAAAGAATAAATCGTGATCGAGCTTAATTGCAGGCAGGAAGTCTTCTATCAGAATACTAAAGCCTAAGCTTCTCAGTATTCTAGCCGAGAATAGAAACGCAACTACTTGCACCAAATCCATCAATGCAAGTTGCCCGATTATCTTTTGCAAGGCGGCTGGTGCGTAATCAGCAAGAAGATCCAATGAGTCTTCGTTAAGGTCTGCATTTGATAGGGTTCGGATTCGAGGAAGTGATACAAACCTAGCAACAGTCCCTGCTATCGAGTGGCTAAGGAATGCAAATGGTGGAAATGTTAAAGTGAAAACTCTTTGCGAATCTGACATATATCTGAACAACATCATCCGCTGGGTTGTTTTGCCGCTAGCTATAGGTCCGACGAAAATTATCATTTCGCTTGGTCTCCTTCCCCGGCGATTTCGTCTCAGATATGAAGCCACCCTTCCAGCTGCGCTGGCAAGTACTTCAGTAGGCCCGGCGTGTCGTCGAAAATCATGGAAAGAAATTAGTCCTATTCCGGAGGCAATCAGGCGGCCGCAAAGCGCTTGTCCCAAACCTTCCAGGTTGCGAGATCTAAGGTGAAATCTAAGATCAAAGTAAGTAATACCTTCACCACATGGCATTAAGAAAGGGAATGGCGTATCATTCCAGGAAATAATTACAGAAGGTTGTTCGTATTTTAGACCGCTAAGGTTCCTACCACCAACTACTGTGTACACTACGTCTTTGAAAGTTACTAACCAGACTGTATTTTTTTCTTTTAACTCACGACTAAGAATTCTTGCCCCGTTTGATTCCTCCAAACACTTTGTCACAAGTTCAAAATACTCTTCGTCGCTGGATGGCAATTTCTTAGTCAAACTAGCGCTCATGCTATAATCTACGTTCAACAGTATCATTACCTGAGCTGTCGAGTTATTATAGTACCTGACCAGGGATAGAATTATTCAAACTATAGTCTGGAGAGCCATTTGATCTCAAAATAGTCAGCTTTCGAGACAACCGTAGATTAAGGGAAACGAGCGAGAGTTCAAGAATAAGCGATGACACTGTTGCAGGTAGGCCACGCGAAGGGGGACATAACACCCCCACCCGGAGTGACAATGGATGGGTACTCCAATCGAAACGAACCTTCTCGTGGGGTGCACGACAAGTTGTTCGGCCGCGCGCTCTACTTTGAAGACGGAGAGAGCTCAGTAGCCTTGATTTCGTGTGATGTCTGCTGGTTTAGTGATCAGACTGTTGCGCAGATAAATCGAGAGCTAAACAAAAGCAGAATCAATCATACGCTAATTTTCGCAACTCACAACCACTCAGGTCCCGCAATGACAGACATCGTCGCAAAGCCAAACGAATCTGCTATGAAATATTTAGAAACGCTCCCCTCAGTGCTTGCAGAAATAGTAGAGTCTGCCGCCAGAAATTCGACAATGGCGATGGCAACTGTAAGCAGAGGCAAGGCAAGGTTAACGTTCAACCGCCGCAAACCGATAGCGGGAGCAATAGATCCAGAAATCGTTACAATGTTATTCAGAGACAGGAATGAGAAACCCATAGCTGCAATTCTAAACTATGCATGCCATCCTACCATACAGGGCCCGAAAAATTTGCAGATTTCAGCTGACTGGCCTGGTCACCTCGCATCAAAGTTGGAAGAAAATTTTGGCCAAGAGTTTAACGCACTTTTCCTAAATGGTTCCTGCGGTGATGTGCTTCCCCTACGGAATGGCGGATCTTTTTCTGATGTTGAGATTATGGTACAAGAACTGAGCCAAGTCGCGCTGGAAAGCCTTCGCAACAGCACAGAGGTTGATGAGTCGGGGCTTTCATGCAAAACCATGGGTGTGGGTCCTCTTCCCCCTTTTGGCACAAGCCTAGATCTTCACGCTCTGAAGATTGCCAACCTCGTGATTTTGGGTGTGCCAGGAGAAGTTTTCGCTTCTACGGGCCTAGCAATTAAAGAGTCAGAACTCCACAATAACTTGATCGTTGCGAGCTACCTTAATGGCTATCGAGGGTATATTCCGACACGGGATGCATTCTTGCGGAATGATTATGAAACGCAAGCTCTCTGCTGGGTAGACTCCAAAGCAGAAACAGAGATTAGAGCGAAGGGCAAAATCCTTTGCAACAGTTTTCTCTAGTGCTTATTGCGCCTGTAATACGGCTTGTTCCCACATTCAAAATAGCCTTGTCACTATACTCATGCCAGTTCCCGCAAGTTTACAAGTGGAAATTAGTTAGTGCGAGCTTCCCCTGTTGTAATGAATGTGCCAATTCGATCCGTTCTGTTCAAGTGAGCAATAGTTTCTAGGAAGGAGTCTAACCGGTTTCCCTCGGCTTTCATATTGAACAGAGTCGTTGCAATGCTCTTCCCGTTAGAGGCAACCTGATTTCTAAAGTCATCCTCCGAAATCACCTCTTCAACTTGCTTGATTATGCTAACTGGATCGCTGCTTCTAATTCCAATGAAATCTCTGCCTTCAACAAGTGGTGTGCGGTCATATCCAGAAACCATCATCACTGGCTTGCCACAAAGCATTGATTCGATCGTGGTTCTTGATATTCCGTTGATAGTGACGGGATTCAGAACTAACGTGGATAAGGCGATGAAGTGCGGGGCCATTTTGTTGTCAAAGTTATGATCTATTATCAAAAGCTTGTTCGTTTTGTCGATGGTGCTTCCTAATCCAGTCGGTCCAACTATCATAAGCCAGAAATTTCTTGGCTTCGATACAAGTGACCGCACCAGTGGGAACCCCTTTATCAAATCGGGCCGACCGTAGAATAGTACAACCGGTTCGTCACCAACTGTTTCTTGCAACTTTAGGCCAAAATGCTCCTGTAGCACTGCGAATCCTTCTGCTCGACTCTCGGGCCGGAAAATCGAAGCATCAACAGGAGAGTACCAAGTTATCGAGGGTTTGCGTGATGAGTGATCAAACTTTCTTTGCATGTAGGCGTCAGCATACACTGATCCATCTTGTTCCCTTGCCAGGATATTTTCCCAGAGTTCGTAATAGTCTCTTGTAACGACCGAATGGCTTTGTTCGGAGAGCAAACCGTGGAAGAAAATCACCACTGGACGAGAACTCTGCTTTGTTGAGAACATCATTGGCAAATTTCTTGAGAAAGAATCGTGTAAAGTGAAACGAGCAATTGCAGCAACCATGGTCGGCAAAGGAATGCTTACGCTTCCCGTTCCATGTATTACTACCATATCATAGTTTAGATTCCGGAGCAACTGGCGTTCCTCAAGCCAAGTTGGTAAGGACAGCAAAAAGTTCCTGATTCTGGGATAACTTCCCTCTCTACGATAGCGTAATCGTATTACTTTCAAATTACTTGAGCCGAGTGAGACTTGATATGCTACGTCCGAGGCGGTTAGAACGATGTGGTTGTGTCTACTAAATAGAT
>JAKAPU010000008.1 GCA_021806865.1 archaeon | reverse complement strand
GAATATTTTCACAAAACGACGTTTGAAGGGGTGAGGAGCGAGGACTCCTAATAGTCTGCTCTTCGCAGCTTTGCTATGCTACAGTCTGATAGAATGCCGCAGCGCCTTCGTATCCTCTCTTGGGGAATTGTGCAAGGCTAGACTAAAAGCGTTGAATGCCGCTCATATCAATTGATATCGAGGCGATAGAAAGCAAGCGGGAAGCTTTCGTATTGGAATTGTTCAAAGACGAGTCAACATACTGCTCTCCTCGTTGCCGAGTTTCTGCGGTATATTTCGTAGTTTCCACAGTCGATTACCACTTTCAATTAGTCACTGTAGATAAAGACACTGTGATTTCCACAAAATGGGGCCCTTCATTGGATAACAGAAAGGATTAACTGGGATGCCATCAATGTTTGAAAGGCGAATCTTGCACGATAGGATAGTTTGGATTTTATTCAAACATGCAAGAATTTATTCCTGTCAACTTTCGGGTCATGGCTTAAGTTCAGTTGAGAGAGCAAATGGATTCCAGCTCAGGATTTAGCACGCGAGCGAGAACCCACGCCTTTTCAAAGGTGGGATAAAGCGAGCATTATCCTTCAATAGACCCACCGAGATAAAGCTCGGCATAGTTCAGAAACAGCTCAAGATCGGACTTCATGAACCGACTTTTGACAGCGAGAATTTCCTAGTCAATGAATCGAAGATTTGAAAGAACCCAAAAATAGGAATGGTTCTAGGAACACACTTTAACATAAGCGGCTTATTGACTTACTTATATATTCAAAACCGAGTTACATAATTGAATCCTCCTTGGGCACACAGGTAAATTCGATATTTCCAAACCTGGATCAATCGAAGTGGACGAGAGTCCACACAAAGATCTTTTCCACCATTTCACTTGGTTTCCTTCTCGATGGCTTCGTCTTTTCCATAGTTCCACTTTCGATCGCATACCTTGTCCCTTCCTCGTACTACGTTCCTGTGCTCGCCATAGATTCCTTGAGTTTGCTGGCTGGAAACGTACTTCTCGGATACTTTGCTGACAAGTTTGGAAGGCGGAATATGTTCATGCTGACACTGAGCATCTATGCTGTCGGCTTGATAGCTACGTCAGTTTCTTCGAGCTTTTCAGGGGTCCTGGTTTTTACTTCGTTGATGAATTTCGGCGTGGGTGGAGAAGAGCCGCCCGCGCTCGCTGCACTCGCAGAAACCATGCCTGCAAGAAATAGAGGAAAGACAATAGTCGCATCTGCCAACTTTTACAACGTCGGTGCTGCGGTTGCAAGTGGTCTATCAATTCTGTTCGCGTCGATATTTGCGGGTCGCGAAATAGTGTATTTTCTATACGGGAGTGCCGTTGTGATGGTTTTGGTTGTCGCAATGGCGCGTTTCCTGCTTCCCGAGTCTCCTCGTTGGCTTTTTGCGAAAGGGCACAGCGAACGAGCCTACTCTATTGCGAGTCAAATATCACTCAACAATGCTCGACAGGAGGAAGATTCGAGCAATCATTCGTCTGTGGCTACTACAATAAGTGGTAGAAAGTACACTGGTCGGTTTGCTCTGCTATGGGTTTTGGGAGTCTCGCAGCTGACGACATACACGTTGCTTGCTTATTATCTCGGTCCACTTAATTTTTCAAGTGAAACTGCCGTTTTGATCCTAGTGGCCAATGTTGCAGCAACGGTCGGGGGCTTCGGCCTTCTTTTCTTGTTTGACAAGAGCAGGAAACTCACTTCGCTCGTGGGTTTCGGTGGTGGCACACTGACCGCTCTGCTTCTGATACCTTTTGTAAACAATTTCGAGGCGTTTCTTTCACTCCTATTTGTCAACATGATTTTTTCAGAGATAGGATGGGCATCACGTCTCATGCTCGAACCGGAATTATTTCCGACCGGGCTCAGGGGAACTTCAATTGGCATAGCAAGGATCGGCGCTTGGTCCGTGAATAGTTTGATCGTGTTTGTTACGTACGCTCTGACTGTTGAAAACTATCTGGCACTGATTGCCACCTTGTGGTGCCTTGGTCTGGTGGCTGCATCTGTCTGGGCGCTGAAGGGAAGGGAAACAGCTCGCAGAAGTGTCGATGTAACTTTCAGATAGCTCTTAATCTCGAATGAAGTGTTGTGATGACTGTACTAAGAGTTGGGCATTTAGGTACTTATCATGGAGGATGAATGATGAACAAATGGATGACGACTCAAAAGCAAGGCCTGCAAATATCGACGTGAATTTTTTCGATCGAGTAATCTATCCAAATCTTGTGGCAAATGACTCGAAAGTTATTCTACCGCCTCAACATTGAGTGGATTTTGGGGTTGTGGACATTGGAAACGGAAATGTATTGGCAATGAGCACCGACCCCCCTTTCATCCAGCCGTCTCTGGGGCGGGAGAGCCGCCTGATTTGAGTTTCACATCATAATGAGCCATCTCGCGGTAAGCGGTGTAATGTGGTACTACTAACCTAAGGAAAAGTGGTCGAGAATAATGGCCGCCACGAGGAATTGGGTCAAAGGATCCGAACCAGATGAATTATTTAGCAGCGCAAGCGGGAGAGCGTCGCTGTAATCCAGGGACAGACCAACAAATCCAACCACGAAAACTGGAGAGAGCTATGAGTGCAAGATAAGGCATTGTTTCAAGTGTGATTCCCATGAAAGTTACAGTGCTTCCAACGAAACCGCCAAGAGACCTCATAGTCGTACATAATCTCCGCCCGTCCTCGGCATGCGTCGCTTCATCATTGTGTAAACAATTATTTTGGGGGACGGTAAGGCCATCAGGAAACACTGAAGCATATACCAAGTTAAGACCTGAAACAGTTGGTAATGCTGACATTGTGAATCCGATTAAAGCAAGGGCAGCCCCAGTAGACATGTGGCTGATGCTCACTGCTAGCGCTTAAATCCTGAATCGTCCAGCGTCTTTCGAGCCTTGCCTGAGCCCCAGACCCGCATAGTCAGCCAGACTTTCTGGTGCCGCAAGAAGTTTCAGTGCGTTTTGGGCATGTTTTCTGACTCTGTCAACTACTATTTCGTACAACCTCACTTTGTTTTCGGCCTCACCCTCGTCAAAGAAAGCTGTGAGGATGTGCTTGCTTGTTTGGAGTTCGACCAAAATTATTCCGAAGACAGCTTGATTCTCCACCTGTTTCTCTGCTCCCTTGCGGCTCACCATTCCTGTAGCGATGACAATTCCACATTTTTCCCTTTCGATCAATATCTTACTCGCTAGCGGTATGTCTCGGATTCCTGGTACAGTGTATCTGCTAGTCTTTACCTTTGCAGCCAATCTTTTGATTTCCTTGACCGCTATCTCCGCAGTATCAATGCTTGAGAATGTGGTATCAACAATCCCTATCCTCCCGACGCAGTTCCTGATTCGCGAGAGCGTTGGTAGGTCTCGGCCCTTTTTGCTCTTTGACGGAAGACGTATCTCTTCAGATTGTATCTGTAGACGCTCAAGAGCGTCGATTATCATCTTGGCATTGTCGTAGGTTGGCATGACCTTCCCAGATTCAATCTTTGAGATCAGACTCTGAGATACACGCGATTCCTTTGCGAGGTCAGATTGAGTTATTCGAAGCCTTCTCCTCAGACCAGATATTTGGGTGATATCGGGGAGCGGTGGAGGCATTTCATTCAACCAACTTTTCTTCAACGTGAAAAGGTCTACGTGTTTAATATATCGTTTCTTCGGTAAGTTGCTTTGGAGACGATCCCTGTGAGACGATTATGTGCAAGTCGGTCATTTCAAGAAACAAGTCCTCAGAAAGTCTCGAAGAAAAAATGATCTTCTGAAAGGAGCGTTTATTTCACCTTCACACTATTCTTATCGGCATCTTAACGGACACTTATGAACATAGGAATATATTAATATGCAAACCGCGATTCGGAAGGAAAAGGGGTCTTTACGTCCCGGTTGGAAAAGTCAACGAATTTGATTGCTTACGCTTTCTCGTCCTATTCGAAGTCGGCCACTTTCGCGAGGCCTTCGGAAGATTTTGCTAAAACTCATGCTACTTCTATGGATGGCTCATCATCAGCTGCAACGAATCAGTTAAAGACGCCTAAGAGGCAAAATGCTGACATCGATAGCGAGATCTTTTACAAAGCACAAGAGAAAGATTCTGTAATGCGTGATGACGCATTACGCCTTCTCTTATCCAAGGGCAATGATGCGAAGACTCTTTGGTCTTTCGCTGCAACATTAAGAGACTTGGGCAAGGGGAATAGGATCAGTTATTCAAGGAAGGTCTTTATCCCGCTGACCAATTTGTGCCGTGACAGATGCGGATACTGCACGTTTAGAAAAGATCCTTGGGAGAAGGATGCAAAGCTGATGACCCCTGCTGAGGTTCTCTCTGTAGCTGAAGCGGGCAAGAGATTTCAATGCACTGAAGCACTTTTCACTCTCGGTGAAAGGCCAGAGCAACGATATTCTGAGTACAAGAATGAACTGAAGAGACTTGGGTACACTACCACGCTGGAATATCTGAGGGACGCAAGCGAACTTGTCATGAAAAAGACGGGCCTCCTTCCACATGCAAACCCCGGTACTATGAACAAGAGGGAGATTGCTTCGCTGAGGGATGTGAACGCAAGCATGGGCATGATGCTCGAGAATGCCAGTGAAAGGCTCTGTGAAGAAGGCGGACCGCACGGCAACGCTCCAAGTAAGCATCCGAAGCTCAGACTTGCAACGATAAGAAATGCAGGAGAGCTAAAGGTTGCATTTACAACTGGACTTCTCATAGGAATAGGCGAAACACCGGAGGAAATCGTTGATTCGCTTTATGCTATAAAACAATTGAACAATGAGTTTGGCCACATCCAAGAAGTTATCATACAGAACTTTAGGGCGAAACCAAGCACTCCCATGGTGTCGTATCCTGAGCCATCGCACGAAGTTTTGATGAACGTTGTCGCTGTTGCACGAATAATCTTGGGAAAGGGAATGAATATTCAAGTGCCACCCAATTTGTCGCCAAACTCGTACGCTGATTTCATTTCTTGCGGCATAAATGATTGGGGAGGAATCTCGCCTGTGACGAAAGACTTTGTGAATCCTGAATCACCGTGGCCTCAAGTTTCCCTTGTGAAAGACAAATGCAAGAAATATGGGCACGATTTGAGAGCCCGGCTGCCAATCTATCCTGAGTTCATTTTGAAAAAGGAGGGATTCCTGTCCGAAGCAGCGGAAGACATAGCTTATTCAAAGATTGACAGCGAGGGATATGTTTCAGAAGATGGGTTGAGAAATTGATTTCAGAAATAGAAAGTGTTGATACCCTTAAGGCTGAACGGAAATTCACGAGTCTTGGCTCTATGTTCGATCGTCTGCTGCGTACCGCGGATCCAATGATCGCATCAATTCTTGACAGGTCATTAAGTGGGTACGACCCATCGGTTGAAGATGGCACACAGCTGTTTGATTGCAACGGCCTGGAAATGAATCTGCTGGTATTGGTGGCAGACGAGCTCAGAAGGCGAACTGTCGGCGATGTTGTAACCTATGTCGTAAACAGGAACATCAACTTCACGAACGTCTGCATAAAGAGGTGTGGCTTTTGCGCATTCAGTAGAGGTTACAGGGAAGAGGAAGGGTACTATCTTCCTGTTGAAGAAGTTGTAAGGCGCGCAAAGCAGGCGTATGATCTTGGAGCGACCGAGGTTTGCATTCAGGCGGGCCTGCCCCCAAAGATGGAAGGTGACCTCTATGTCAAGATATGCAAGGAAATCAAGAGGGAGGTTCCGGACATACACATACACGGATTCTCACCTGAAGAAGTTCTCTACGGATCAGTGAGATCCGGTGTATCGATCAGAGAATACTTGAAGATGTTGAAAGAAGCCGGCGTCGGAAGTTTGCCGGGCACATCTGCCGAGATTCTGGTTGACGAGGTAAGGGACAAAATATCTCCTGGCAGAATAACAACGAAACAGTGGGTCGAAGTAATTACAAACGCTCATGATCTGGGCATCCCGACCACTTCCACAATAATGTACGGACATGTAGAGCCGACGCTCCACAGAGCAAAACACATTGCGCTGCTGAGAGAGATTCAAATGAAGACACATGGAATAACGGAGTTTGTACCTCTGAGTTTCATGTACTGGGAAGCGCCCATGTACAAAAGGAATCTAGTTCAAGGCGTGAGTAGAGGAGCTAGCGGTGCGGATGTTGTGAAGATGTACGCCGTATCGAGATTGATGCTGAACAACCACATAAAGAACATACAGGTGTCGTGGGTGAAGGAAAGTCCCAAGTTCGCACAGCTCTGTCTCGATGCAGGTGCCAACGATTTTGGTGGCACGTTGATAAATGAAAGCATATCAACTGCAGCTGGAGCAAGCTATGGTCAAATTGTGAGACCAGCAGAATTTAGGACAATGATAAGGGAAATTGGGCGCATCCCTGCGGAGAGATCTACCACCTATAAGATCTTGAAAAGATTTGATCTAGGTGCAGGAGAGACACATCCTTTGGATACTCTAGATTACAGCGAAGAGAAATTCGGCTCTTACAAGAATCTGATAAAGCTTGATAGTTACAGGTTCAAAGACAAGTTTCAGCAGCAAGAACACCGACCTGAGTGAGTGGATAACTTTCTTTGGCTATTGTTGAATGTTTGGTTTTCAGAGACATATCGAAGAACCCTGATGTTCTTGACTGCAATCCGTGGATTGGCAAGACCGCCGCTATTTGGTTACCATTACTACGAATATGGTATTGACACATAATGTAGTAATATCTAAATAGCATCATTCGATTGGCTTTCAAACGACTTAGGGAATGTCACGCACCGAAGGCTACGACGATGTCAACAACGCGCTCCAAGCACTGAAGTCGGGGAAATTCATTCTGCTTCATGACTCTATCTCCCGGGAAAACGAAGTGGACATGGTCGTTGCAGGGGAATTTGTTTCTCCGGAGCACATCAAGATTATGCGGAAAGACGCTGGCGGGCTTCTCTGTCTTGCACTCGATAGGCAGGTTACGGAAGATCTTGGCTTGGCATACATGCATGATATACTTCGCGCCGCAGGGAACAATTACCCAATTCTCAGATCGTTAGAAGAGGAAAGTACGCCGTATGGAGGCAAACCGGCATTCTCAATTACGCTCAACCACAGGAAAGCATTCACCGGGGTCACAGATCATGAGAGGGCCCTCACCATCGCTGAGCTGGCACATTTGGTCGAAAGAGGTCTTGCAGGAGACAACTTAAGCGACCTCAGACAAAGATTTGCAGATGAATTCAAGGCTCCTGGTCATGTGCACCTCTTGATGGAGTCGAAGGGCTCACTCCATGAAAGGCGTGGGCATACAGAACTGTCTGTCTACCTCTGCAGGCTTGCAGGCACGGCACCAGCTGCTGCCATCTGTGAAATGCTTGATGGAACGACGTACAGGGCACTTTCAATAGAAGATGCGGCAGAGTATTCGAAAAGAAACTCGATTCCACTGCTCGATGGACAGCGAGTGATCGCGCACTTTCTCGAACAAGAACAAGCACCACAATCGTAAGAACATCTTGCCATGGAAAAAGGATTTTGATGCATGAAGATATCAAACTGGGAATAGTTGTGTCAGAATTCAATTCTGATATAACTGGAAAAATGCTGAAACAAGCACTGAAGCGTTCCGCAGAACTCAAAAGTCTGGCAACTTACGTGTGTAAGGCACCTGGTTCTTACGATATGCCGTTGATGATACAAAGTCTGCTTGAGAAAGACGATGTCGACGCAGTAGTGATGCTGGGCGCGATAATAAAGGGAGAGACAAAGCACGACGAACTCATTGCTGATAAACTTGCAGGCAAAGCTGTAGAACTGTCGCTACAATTTGGAAAACCTGTGACGCTCGGTGTGTCGGGGCCATCTATGACATTGAAGCAAGCAGTAGCAAGGACTGAGGAGTACGCCAACCGGAGCGTGGAAGCGGCCGTCAGGATGGTGGAGCGCCAAAGAAAAATTGCAAAGAGCAAACCGAAGAAGCCAAGCTATCCAGTGGTGATAGAGTAAATGCCAAATGGGAGCGCAGGCAAGTTGGTGCAGGTAACTGTCTTACAGATTGACAATTATGGTCCCTGGACAAACACGCTTGGTGATGACAGAGAACACAAGCTCCAGATCCTTCAAGCTGATCTCTACTCCACCCTCCAGAAGAGTTTTGCTGAAAGAGACGGGCTTGTTTTCTTTAATCGATTCGACGAGATGCTTGCTGTCACAAACGGAATCAGCGAAGGAGAGCATCAGGATATTCTGGAAGAAATTTCCAAAAAGTTCCCCGTAACTGTGAGTATGGGGATAGGTGTTGGTGAGACGCCCTTTGAAGCTCAGCTCAAGGCGTCTAAGCTCTTGCAGGAGAAAGGTAGCGCCCAGTCAGAGAATCGCTGCAGCGTCATCGCATACGAAAAAACCGTAGACCCTGCCCGCTCCCGCGTTCAAATCATGCATCTTGATGTTGATAGAATAACAAAAGTATTCACTGATAGAGTGTCCGCCTACGAGACTTCGCTTGGCGTCATGTCTGTGTACGTTGATTTGATGCGAATGTTCAGAGATCATGATGCACTGATGTTTTTCTTGGGCGGCGACAACTTCATGGGTCTTGCAAACGGCATTACCGTACAGGAACTCGAACCATTGCTGGAACGGATATTATTAGAGACCGATAATAACATCAGACTAAAGTGCGGCGTCGGCATCGCTAAAAGCGGAAGAAAGGCCGCGGAATTAGCAACGATGAATCTGGATCTCATACGCCAGACCGACAGAAACAAGCTGATCCTGTCAACGCAGTCGCTGTGAGCTCTTGAATGGTCACAGAAATTGAAAATCTGTCCATGCTGGTTGGGCCAGAGTTTCAGCTAATCGAGAAAGGTCGTGTTGAAATTGTCGATGGCGTGATAAGAAGTATTGAGGACAGATCAAATAATCCCAGCGTCAGCAGCAATAAGGAACCGAAGGTCAAGCTGAACGGAAAAGGGCTGTTAGCCATCCCTGGACTGATAAATGCTCACGTCCACATTGGAGATTCAATTGCAAAAGACATTGGTGTCGGGTTACCCTTCAATGAACTGGTTCATCCGATTTATGGACTTAAGACCAAGATACTGAATGAGGCGACAAGGGAACAGATTTCTCAATCGGTCACACAGACCGTCCAGGATATGTTAGCCGGTGGAATCACAACATTCGCAGATTTCAGGGAAGGAGGCCTTGAGGGAGTTGAGCTTGTTCAAAGTTCTCTCCGTGATTTGAGAATAAGGACCGTGCTGCTCGGCAGGCCAAGCTACCATTTCAGTGCGGATGAGGTCAGCGACGGGGAGAAAGATCTCGATGAGTCCAAGGTGGTAGAACTGCAGAAAACACTAGATCTCTGCAATGGGGTTGGCTTGAGTGGTCCTAACGAATACACCTCTCATGCAATGAAACAGATATCGGAAATTGCAAGAACGCGGAAAAAACTGCTTGCGATTCACGCTGCGGAAAGCACAGAATCCAGAAGCTTCTCTCTTGAACATTTTGGAATTACAGAGGTCGCTAGGCTCTTGAAGTACATGAAGCCTGATTTCCTCGTTCATCTGACAAACTCTACCAATGAGGAAATGCGAGCGATTACCGAAGCTAACATCCCGGTTGTATGCTGCCCGAGGGCAAACTCAATGCTCGGAATCGGTTTTCCTCCAATTGTGAGTCTGCTTCAAATGGGTGCTAACGTTTCGCTTGGGACGGACAACGTGATGATTAACTCCCCAGACATGTTCAGGGAGATGGATTACACTTCGAAGATGATTCGAGTGGTTCACCGTTCTCCTGCGATAATAAACTCCAAAGACATCCTGAAAATGGCGACAATCAATGCTTCCAATGCACTCGGAGTGGGATCAAAGATAGGTTCACTCGAGGAGGGCAAGTTGGCGGACATCGTATTTCTCGATCTGAAAGCAGCGAACTTCAGCTGTTCCAAAGACATTGTATCTTCAGTAGTTCACAGAGCAAGGTCAGAGAATGTCAAATGCGTTATGATTGGTGGAGAGATTGTTCATGGCTCGATTCCGAAATTTTGACCAAACCAGAAATCAAGAGACGCCGAGGAGACCATACGTCATATTGAATGCTGCCATGACGCTTGACGGCAAGATTGCAACTCGAACCGGGGATTCGCGCATTTCATCCAAGAGCGATTTGAAGGAGCTACACAAGCTCAGAAGTTCCGTGGATGCCATAACGATAGGAGTGGGGACGCAGCTCAAGGATAACCCGCGCCTAACTGTAAGAAGAGTGAAAGGTAGCAGCCCAATCAAGATTGTCGTCGATAGTCTTGCCAGAACCCCGCCTAATGCACGGATATTCTCGACAACAAAAGTCGAAAAAGTGATTTTAGCAGTTTCCAAAAGTGCGCCAAGCATGCGTGTAAATGCCCTTGAACGAGCAGGCGCCAAGGTATTGAAATGTGGAGTAAGGAAAGTGGACTTGAAGGGACTGCTCCAAGCGCTCTATCGAATGGGGATCAAGCATATCCTGCTTGAAGGAGGAGGGAACTTGAATTGGTCGATGCTCGAAAGCAAGCTCGTCGATGAAATACGCGTCACCATAGCTCCGATGATAGTTGGTGGAAAGAAAGCGATTACTCTAGCTGAGGGCGCGGGCGTCGACTACATTCATAGATCGGTAGGGCTATCTCTGATTAAATTGTCTCATAACGGGCTAGAAGTAAAACTCAGGTACAAAGTGAAGAAATAGCAGTTTGACATCAGATAGTAAAGGAGATACTGAAGAAGATCACGCACACTGTGAAGAAGGACAAGAAAGAGAACTTTCGACTGTCACATGGACGAAACTACAAGATCGTATTAGCTCGGGCAGGCTTACGAAAATCATTCTGCCCATTGGTAGCTTGGAGCAGCACGGGCCGCACCTACCTCTCGCGACAGACGCCCTATTAGCAGATTATGTTGCACGCGCCGTGAATGAAAAGTGCTCTACGACGTATCTTATGCCTACAATTTACATAGGTTGTTCTGGTGAGCACGTGGGATTCCCCGGTACTGTGTCCGTGCAGGTTGACACAATGTCAAACATGCTCTTGGACATATCGAAAAGCCTCTTGGAAAACAGCAAGCTCACAAATCTATTCATCATAAACGGGCACGGCGGCAACCGAGCGGTGATTGATGCGACTATTAGGAAAATAAAAGATGCAATTCCGGAAATGAACGTCTGCTCGTTTACAATAGTCGATGTTGCGAAGAAGAAATTTGAAGAGATCCGCAGTTCCGACAAAAGGTTCGTAGGCCACGCAGATGAACTGGAAACGTCAATGATGCTCGCGATATATCCCAGACTCGTTGATATGTCCAAAGCTGTCAATGAAGGACCCAAGATTCCTGACGCACTGTCGTTTGAGCCCGACGATCTGACGAAAGTATCATTCGGATGGAACGCGAAGGACCTGACAAAGTCTGGTGTAATCGGTAGTCCTCTCTTTGCTGATGTCAGTAAGGGGAGAATCCTGCTGGACTTTGTTGCAACAGTCATAGCCGATGCAATAAACAAACTCTGAGGCGATCTGATCGAAATTGTTTACAGGCATAGTCGAGAAATTGGCTCCAGTGACATCGCTAAGAAAGCTGAAAGGGCATACCTTCTCAATCGCATTGAATCTGGGAGATAAATTCAGCTCAAGTGTAAGGATTGGTGACAGTATCGGCATAAACGGAACGTGCCTCACTGTAAAAACAAGAAAAGGCGGAGTAGTGGCTTTTGACGTAATAGAAGAGACCTTACAAAGAACCAATCTTGGAAAGTTATCCAAGGGCTCCAGAGTGAACGTTGAGAGGAGCCTTTTGCTTTCTGACCGAATCGATGGACATATAGTTGCAGGACATGTAGATGGCGTCGGAAAGATAAAACGAACACAAAAGCTCACTGACCGCTCAATGAAGATGTGGATAGACGCTCCGCATGAACTTATTTCTTCCATGGTTCAAAAGGGGTCTGTCGCCATAGATGGTATCAGCCTGACACTCGTGGATGTCACGCAAGACTCATTTTCGTTCTGTTTGATACCTCACACACTCAAGAATACAACGTTGGGCTACAAGAAGCGGGGCGACTACGTGAACATTGAAGTGGACATGATCGGCAAGCTCGTTAGGCGATTCTTGGAAGAAATTGGCATGGAAAGCGCCCTGAATTCAAGGAGCTAGTCCTCTTGTCTTGTCGTCATGTCCATCGTCGAACAGAGCACATATTTTCTAAGATTAATGGGCACCGTAACTGGTTCCTTGCTGAAGTGAATCGCTCAATACTTTTCTATTCTTACAAAATTTTCGTAGGAGATGCAAATCAGATCAAGTTTCCTCAGGCGCCTGATCGTGTCCGATACTTAGGTTTGGGGGCTGCTAGAAAATACAAACAGACCCTCCTGATGCATATTCTGAAGATCTGTATGCTGCAATATGCTTACCCAACCCAGTCCTCACAGAGCAAGGACGGCCTTTAAACCACGATGAGAATAACTGCAATTGTTTGCGATTTTGATGGCACGATTACAAACATCGACACTTCCGAGTTTGTTCTAACAAACTTTGCAACGGGCAATTGGAGAATATTTGACGAAAAGCTCGATAGAATGGAGATAACGCTCGAGGAGTGCATGAACAGACAGTTCGGAATGGTTAGAGGTTCAAAACAGGCGATACTTGATAGGGTTGAGAAGGCAGGAAACATTCAGTTTCGCGGTGGGTTCCAAAGCTTCGTAACCTATTGCGAGTCACAAAATGTCAAGCTCATAGTCGCCAGCGCAGGATTGGATTTCTGTATCCAGCGCCTATTCAGATTGAATGGACTCATGGATTCTTCAATTCCAATCCACGCCCCTAAGGCATTTTGCACAGAGGATAACGGCATTACTTTCACCTTTCCAAAAATACATCGACCTAAACAATCTGTAAATCATAAAGATGACCTAGTCAGATCTCTACAAGAATCTGGTAAGCAGGTAATGTATATCGGGGATGCTCCTCCAGACTATCCTGCAGCGAAAGTTGCAGACATCACTCTTGCTATCCGCGGTTCAAGCCTTGCAAAACTGTGCAGGGGCGACGGAGTTCCGTTTCTTGAGATTGATGATTTTGAACAAGCGATTAAAATCCTAGAGAAATCCAGAGGCTAATTAATTCTGCTCAATAGGCTACATCGCACAGATACGCTAACCTCTCAGTGATGCGTCTCTTGATTCTCGTTGTGTTGATGTCTGATCAAGAGTTGTCAGATTATATCCCATCTTCCAATTTTCATCCAGCGGTTGACCGAAAGATATGTTAGTCATGATGTTATCAATCAACTACAAAACGATTGTTTATTCTGCGTTTCATAACAGTCTTAGGAAAATCTGCGCCTTTCTTAGTGAGCTCGTAGAAGATCCTCTCCCTTCTCCTGACTGTAGAGATCTATAGCCATCTTGACCATTGTCTTTGTGTCCTTCAATCCTGCTCCGGTTATTACACAGACTATTCTGTTATCACGGTCAACGATCTCATTTTCTCTTATAATTCTCAGGGCGGCAACAACGAATGCAGAAGCTGGCTCTGCAAAGGGTTTTGTTCAATCTAGCGTTTGATTTTGCTCGCTTTCTTCGGGTGTTCAATTTCGGGTGATATTATGTGCCACCAAAATGAAGTGGTTCAGTACCAGGTTCGAGTTACTATCCAGTGCGCCAATTGGGAATCCAGCCAAAGTTAGAATTTATCGGAACATTGGAAGCTTCTGTTCCATTCTCCCAGTGCCAGATAATCCATCGGTCAAAGGTAGCAACTTGAGGGCCCGAGTATCATATCTTAATCTTATCAGGGTATGTGTCTTTGCCACGGCGGGGCTACAAGGTGACCCGACTGCAAACTCGATTACTTCTAGATTGTCCTTTGTGACATCGGCGATCATTAGTTCTCCAAAATCTCGATTTCAAATTATGTATGATTCACCTTGCAAGATTCAGATAATCCCTGGTGGTCCTATCTCGTATTGCGTACTTGCCTTTATCGAAAACGACAAGGTCGTACTTGATTAGCTTGCTGAGATATCTAGGAAAACATGGCTGCACCATGCCCGTTGCTTTCGCGAGTTCGTCGACCGACTTTGGTTCTTCAGCCAGCGATTCAAGTATGGTTCGAAGAGCAGGTTCTCCCGTCCTCGCAGTGGAAGATCTGCGGCCAAAAAGTACTCCGCGTAGATCAACAGTGGTTTTCTGGGTGATGTGATCAGATCTCTGTACACTTGCGCAAGTGCCGTGGTTCCACCCAGGCGTCGGCGACTGACATCACGTAAAAACGGTTGATCTCTGACGAGCCCATAATCCTCTCTAGTGCCAGATCTAGCTTTTTTCTGATCAATCTTTCGACCTTTGCGATATTCCTCTCGAGCGAAGACCTGCTTCAAAATCATGAATTCAATACGCATGTCGCCCGCACAACTACAAGCGGTGGCATCCGCATACTACTCCGACTTGCACGAGATAATTTGCTTTCCCGGCCTCATCGAACTTTTTCCTTACTCTGTTTGAGACGGTTGCTTGTGGCGTCATGACTAGCTGCCCAGATCTCTAGGAATATCTTATAACAACTGTATCCCATCTAGTTGCAGGCAAAGCCGGGGTTGAGCAATCTGGTCGCTCACCGCGCTCGAGATCCTTCCTCCTTGCATCGGCATCCGAGGGAGTACATGAATTGGGCACAAGATACGCGGCGCCCCTTTGGGGCATGTGGGTTCAAATCCCACCTCCGGCGCCTTATCCTATGTCTGCAACTCGTAGTGCCACTTTTTCATATACGCACCAAAAAAGTCACAGGAAACAATACGATGCACATTACTCAATGCACCAACAAACACGCGAGGTTCATTCTCATCATTGGCTTGCTTCCATAAGCAGAAAGGTGTCGTAACCCGTGCTTGTCGATGTAATCATAACTCCAGCCCTCGGATTATTGTGTTTCGAAAGAACGGTGATTCCGCTAGAGATGCCTATCACTCCACCTATCGTTTCATTAGTGTTGTCCGGAAAACTCAGGTTGACCATTATCGCTCCTGCTAGTATTGTTGTTTGTTCTGTGACGTTTGAAGTACCTGGGCAGCCAAAATAGCTGGGCTGACAGATCATATCGAACCTGACACCCATGAAAGTGACAGAGTCATTCAGAAAGTAGGCGTAGCCTGGATTTTGGACAACCGTGTCACTGCTTACGTTATCAGTGCAATACGTCGTTCCGTTAATCGTGGTCACCTGACTCGTGCCTCCGCAAAAAATCCCGGTGGACACTGTAAGATACAGCATCAATGAGTTGACAAACCAGGTGAGACGCACATCACCGCCAAAGAGAGTGGCGTTAGAAGGATACGGAACAGTTTCGCTGAAAGTGCCTGACCATGTAAAGTTGGCTTGTTCGTAATGCTTTGGTGTGACATTCACCGGTGAGACATTGAATTCGATCAAGACCCCGGCCGAGAACACTGTGACAACTCCGTTGCGAGTAATTGGAGGCAGCGGTGCGTACTGAATGATATTGAAGAGATAACTGCCAACCACGAAGCTCTCGGGGATGTTGGCACAGCAAGGGACTGGAATTGTTACAGTCGGAACTCCATAGTAGATGGTCGTTGACTGTATAGTAGTCAAAGTGGAAACGTGTGTGATCGTCTCTGTTCTTGTCATTGGAAATGCGACTGATCCGAGTGCTACGCCCAGAACCAGCGCAATGGCCGCCACGCCTATGATAGTACTTTTCTTGAACGACAACTCTAAACTGTTCTCTTTTTTGACCATAAGAGCCAGAATAAGCCTGTGACAAGAATGAGTATACCGATTACGAGCACAACACTACCAAATGAAATGTAGCTCGCAAAATTGGGGCACGGCACTCTGTTCAACGCACACCACTGTTCCAGTTGATAATAGTGAGTAAGAGTTAATGCTCCAATGAATGTCATAACAGCCCCAATAGAGAGAGTTGCATAGCCAAAAACAGCCATCAGATTCGTGTTCCTAATATCGGTATCTCGTGGCAGTTTGGAAGTAAGCAAATCTATCATCTGGCTTCTACGGAGGGAGCGGTCTGAGTGTTATCTGATTTCCAGTCCCGTTGATTTGCTTGCCGTAGATTGTCACTGTCTCCGGCATGACTGCAAACTTGTTCAAATTTCCATTGATCGTGAGATTCAATCGCATGCCATCCATGAACACATTGTTCTCGTTTCCGATTATGGTAAGATCCACTATTACTCTGCTGTCTGCGTTAATAGTAAAAAATGAGTTGTTGCAGTGAAAAGTAACAGAGGCCTCAGTAATTGAAGCGTTGATGTTTCCAGACTCGGCAGAATTAGGATACACTACCTCAAGCGTTCCTGACAGATTGTTGCCGCTGATATTTTCTGTGCCATTGACATAGACGTTTCCGATGTTTTTCATAGTGGTCGTGGTTGTATAGTTCGTCCCCAGAGTAGTGCCAACGGCATAGCCAGCGATGCCCGCGATTATAACTACAATCGCAATGATTAGGGCCGCGAGCGAGTTTCTCATACAAGAGTATAATCGATTCAGTCGTATTAAAGACCAATCAGCAGAACACTGGCGAAAGACGGATTCTGAAGTGATGACCTACGGATTCTTCACAGACGTCTTTGGCATGCCGATCCGGACGAAAATGTCGCCCTCGCAACCCTAAAACAACTCTGTTTCATTCTGTTCTCATCTCTAGAATTATAAGCTGCAGGCATTTGTCTTCATCAAGTTGGTTTTGCAGATCAGAGGCATCTTTCTCGCAGGGGCGATAGCGGTGATAATTCTGGTTGCGTTCGCATCAGGATTTGGTCTTGGCACGTCGGTGCAACCCTCCACCTCCACTTACACGATTACAACTTTCACCGATACCACTGTCACGTACATCCAGCTTTCTGGATCAGATCATTCAGTCTTCTACGTGACAGAGAAGGTTGTAGTAGAACCCGAAGTCATAAACGAGATCTGCATCGGTAGAATGACGAATACCACTGTCGGCACTACTTACTATCTCCCTTCTGAACAAATCAACGGAACGAGCCCGATTGGAATCGTGACAACCAGCACGACTTACTTGAACTACACCACTACGACCCTATACGAGAATGCGACCGTAATTATGGATTCCACATCAAGGTGTACGCTCATCAATTCACATTACAACGTGACGCAAACAGAAAACAAGGATTGCTTCTGCGTCTAGACTTGTATCAAACGTTAAACGTTGATCTTTTCGAATTCTGTGTGTAAGGTCTTGCTAGACTGAATGAGATCTTTACTAAGTGCAGATATTATGTGATATAGTTATTCTGCTAGCAGGAGCCCGTGAGGGATTGAGTGGCATAGCTCGCAGCTGCGTTTGATGCGGTAACCACTGTGATGTAGAATCTATCATATGGCAGATGATACCAAAATTCTGTTGGAAATATGTACGTGGCGGTTGTACTACCACCCATTGCAGTTGAATAAGCAATCGTTACCTTGTTTGAAATGGTAGTGCAGTACGGAATAACTGGATACACCTGAACGATTTGGAAGGTTACGGTGACGACCCGATAGGACTGATTGGACGCATTTGTAAAGAAAGTAATAGTACTAACCTGCGTAGTGGATACCGTTTCCGTAGAAAGTTGCGTAGTTGTCTCTGTTTTACCTGTCGGCAGAAAGGCTGAACCAATGGCTAGTCCTATGATTAGTGCTATCGCAGCAGTTCCAAGTATTGGTAGCACATTTGATGTTTTCAAGTCAATACTAACTGTGATTCAATGTCATTAACTTAAGACTTTTTGAATCGGGAGTGAATGTGTAATCTACTTTCTTAGATACTTACACAGAAATTGTGCCTTTCAGATCCTGTCCTAAACTAGGTTCAGTAGCTACTCTTGTTTCTTCGAATTTTCGAGTTCCTGCTTTTCATGTTCGTTGATGAATTTGTTAGTCTTTTGAACGAAAGTACCAAGTTTGTACAAAGCAATCAGGATGACTGCCGGAACGCCTATCACTAAGGCTAGTGTCAGAAAGAACACCACTGCACTGTCAAAAGCCATCCGTCTAGGTTCACCACTGAGAATAAGGATCTCTTATCCGCCGAATATTATTAGACACGATCATCAAATCTGATAATCGATTCCGAATTAGAATCGAATGTTGCAAAATTGATCATTCGAAACTAGAATTCTGAATGAATCAATCAGATCTATTGGCGCGAATTGATATTGTGTGTCATCTTTTCTCTGCAATCTTCACATCTGGATTTCAAAAAAATACACTACGATAAACAGTCCGAGTGCGATTATGACTGAGCCAAACATCAACGGAAAATAGAATGTTATGTCTGGATAACACGGACAGGAAACAGGTTGACCAGAAATTTGAGCTGCACAGCTGCACCAGTACGTGTTGAAGAGATTCGAGACAGCGACGACAAGCCCAACTGCGATGAGTATGATTCCGGATGTGATGCCTATCTTGCTACGTAATCTCTTCCCACTTCTTTTCAATAATCAGATTGAGACACGGCTCCTGACTGGAACAGGTTGGTGCGATATCGCTTCTTAATAGAAAGGCCTTCCTGTAGCTGCCGGTGCAAACAAGTGTCCAGAGTAGTGCAGGCTGAAGATAGTTGTAATGAGAAACGCAACGCAAGTCCATAGTAGCAAAGGCCCCATCAGCAAGAATTGAAAGTAAATCCAAAAATCCATTCCTGAAAGCGAGAACAATACGGATCCATAGTATGACGAAGTTGCCATGGTGAATACAAAACCGCCTAAGAGTGCAACCAAGACATTCCTTGCAAGCCTGAGAAATAAGTTATTGAGATTGCTTCTTTCTGACGCATGCGAAGACACTGCATAGTAAATTGCCGCTCCAACTGCGAGAGCTGGAAAGACTCCTAGAAGATAGTCCACATTTCCAAAAACAAACTGAAGTCCGTAGAGTGTGCCTAATAGAATTGCAACGCTTAGTCCGAAAGACACGCCAAGACTGGCGAGTGTTTTTCTGAACAATCGTGTAGGTTGCATCACTTTGCTCTCATCTTTCGCGGCAGATGAATCGCTCGCACTTTGGGCGGCAGAAGCTAGAGTGATCGCCACGCCTAGAAAGGCAATGAATGCTCCAAGCGTAACAAAGTCATTGTAAGTGTGATACTGGTAGGTCAGGGCTAGTCTCATCAAAGAAATAGACAACCCGAATATTCCGACACAAATTCCGAGAAGTGCATAGGTTATCCCTTTGAATGGTGGCATGGATCGTTGTGGCTCTCCTTGCTACGTCGTACTTTTGTAATTCAAAGAATGTAGTGAAGGCCCTATTGATTTCAAAGGTGCTTCACCTGTCCTTATTTCATTTGCAGATGACCCAAAGATGGATATCATAATTAGAGCGATTCCTATCGCTAGGATCGACACTCCGATTGCTATCAGAATCCAACTCCCAGTGTAGCTGAGTATTGAACCACAGGGAACATTCACAGGGCACGCAATGCTGCGGATCGAAAGCCATAATCCGACGAGACTAAAAACGAGCCAGTCTAATCCAGTGATAACAAGCGATAGACCCATGATTCGCTTGTTCGAAAATAGGGACTGATTGTCGATGTCTTCCTGGGCCATCTCGCTTGACAGGCTAGAAGTATCGACAAACCATTTTGGCAGCGATTTAAATCCAAACAGTGCAATCGGGAGAGTGAGAAAGACCAGCAGACCGCCTAAGGACAACAAAGCAAGCATTTCTAATAAGCCGAAAGAACCTTGGTTAACTATCCATGTAGCCGTGCTAGTGAAGATCAGAAATGATCCTGCCAGAAACGATAGAGTTGCAACAAATCCTACCACAACGGAGGCAAGACGCATTTAGAATGACCATGTCTTCAAAGCTTAAAGAATTATTTCAGGCTATTCCAGTTTGAAAACTGAATTACACGAGGCTGCAGAACTCCAACTCAATTAGGCACAGGAGTCGTGGACTACTTGTTCTATCTTCCAGAACACTCTCGCTACTCTGCAGGTTCAAATACGACTCTCAAACTACCTATCCTGCGCAAACCACGTATGAACAAGATTCTGATCATTATAGTACTAGCCCTATTCATTCCTTTTGCCTTATTGATTCCAATTATTCCGATCTCAGTTCCTTATTGGAGAACATCCATCATACGCAGTGAGTGTGTTGGTGGAATTCCATCGAACAGTCCGCACGTTTGGATCTTTAGCTCGATAACTTATTCCATTTTCAGAAATTTCGGAGTCATCTATTTGCCCAAAGGAGTTCCACAATCACTTGACAATAGCTCATTCTACTTTCCACCCTTTACTAATAGACTAATCTCATGCGCTTGAAAACCAAGAATCTCTCATGTTGGGTCAGTTAGGGGTCGTTCAAATTCGGCTTATGTTCGGACAAGTTGCCAGAACCGCTTTAGAATATGGGACTACCCAGAGGTCATGGATTATTCCAAAGTTTCAAATTCTAGCAGATGCTGAAATTCATGGATTCACACTGTCTTGTTCGTTTTCCAAACGAACAAGAGCACGCTATGATTCAAATCTGTTGTCACTATTTTATGGTGAGTTAACAGGAGTCTGAACCGAGTTTTCACAATTCAATTTGGTATCTTTCTGACTGCTTATGAAGCACTTAGAATAGTCGGCTGTAGCATCTACCAGAAGCCGAATAAAGCTCTCTAGCAAGGAAACATGTTCGCGCAAAAATAAGAAAGCTGCCTTTTTGGCTGGAGGAAGCTTCAATTGAACCCCATTAGGGGGAATTCATGGATTGATTTTGAATTGCTGAATTGGCTCTATCGCTTCGCTGTTCAAGTAGTACAACAGCCCTCCGTTTCCGTAACTCTCATTCTGGGCCACTGCCGTAATGTTGTACTGCAGAAGGGAGAAATCTTGGTCAAAGACCAGCAGGAACTGCTCGTCAAAGATAGGAATGATTGCGTTTGTCCCCGAGATGTTTGCGGAGGCGCCGTAAGAGTAGTACACCGGACCTGAACGGGAAACCAGCCCGGATTTGGGAAAGAAAGTTGATTCCCTGAAGACGAGGTATTGCCACGAACCGGCGAACACCAGTATCGCAATAATGATCAGGACAATAGTCTTGATCCCTACTCGCCCATTAAACCCTCCCTCGCTCTTCCTTTGGAGCAAAAGAAAATTCATGCTATATGCACCGTCTAGTTTGTACACGCCCTAATACTCGTTACTCGACTATTTTTGCTGTTTCTAATTCCAATCTTTCTTTCTTGCCAGGTGGACAAGAATCACTACTCCTATCACGAATCCAACCCCACCTAGGACTGCAAAGAACTCTGCAGCCAATATCTGTCCACTCTGGAGCGCACCTAGTATAACCGACAAAGATATCAACACGAACAAGGAAAAACTGAAAATCCACCCTCCAATTGTTTTTTCTTTACGATCTTCACCCGCACTCATGCTCGAATCTACCTAGTGAGACTACTTGTGAGGCACCGAACAGTCATGCACACGCAAATTCTCAATCTTGAGTGAGTACGCGAACCGTGATCTTTGATGTGCAGACAGATTACCTGAGATGATAATGCACGAATATTCCATCCCATATCGGACAGATTACATCCCAATATCCACCTGGATTTCTTTTGAAAAATTGGTTGATTCGAGCAGAGTGTGGACAAAATCTGTCCTCTTTAGGTCGTTAGTTCTTCAAACGCAACCAAATCCTTGGCATTTCCCGATGTTCTGATTGTTAGAACAGATTTCCCAGCGAGCAAATTGGCGGTGTTCGCCGCAAGAATAGTTGTTCTTCTCTCTAGAGTTAAGTATCTTCTCCCCGTTTGTACTAGCATGGAAAGAACCGCTCGCATTTCCCCTCTTATTGTAGGCCTCCTTGTGGTGATCGTTCTTCTCGCTTCCTCGACTGCCTACATGGCTTTTCTTTTATCTCAGCCAGTATCTAGAGTCTCTGCGCAGAGTACAACCGCGACGTCGTCCGAGAATTCAATAACTGTGAGTGGTATCGGGCAGGTAACTTATACTCCAAACGAGGCCATAATCCAAGTTAGCGTCCAGACACAGAATTCGAGCGCCGTGGTTGCTACGGAATTGAACGCCGAGACTGTAGCCAGCGTCATAAAGGCACTCAACGGTATCGGCATCTCAAACAGCAGTATCCAGACACAGGGCTATAGCCTATCCACAGACTATGCGAACTGCTACGGCCCCTGCGTCCCCAAGATAACCGGTTACTCAGTTACAAATTCGCTACAGGTGAATATCACCTCGAATGACCCAACCCAGCTCGGAGTAAATGCTGGACACGTAATTGATACAGCGGTGAACGCGGGAGCAAACGGAATCAGCCTATCTTTCGAGGCCTCTAGTTCCGTCTTGACCCAGCTAACTAACGAAGCGTTACAAATGGCTGTCGCATCCGCGAGCAGCCAGGCTCACGTAATTGCGAGCTCACTCGGCGTGTCTATCATCGGAGTCATAAGCTCTACCGAAGGTAACTCCTATCCGGCGCCGTACTACGGTCAGTTTTTTGCCGCTGTGACCACGGTTACCGCAAGCAGCATTTCGACGCCAATCATGCCAGGCACACAAACAATCTCTGAAGCGGTTCAAGTAGTCTATTCAATTAGCTGAGCTACGCCGATTCTAGAGAACTTGCAGAGAATCAAATCAGAAAGACGTTCTACGTTGAAAGCTACAGCACAAACCATGTCGAATTGACTATTGTAAAATGGCGGCCGTACTGGTCATAGTACTGCGTGATGTTGATGTTTGGCCCCGGTATCGCGGTAGCTGGACACGGTTGTTGTACTTCGTATGCAGGGCCGTTTGCAAGGGAGTATTCCGTATTTTGCAAGACTACTGCTAAACAGAGCCTGATAGTGGATGGAAGCATCGGTCTGGAGATTTGTCATGAAAGCAGAAGGTGAATATCCAGCAGGAAAGAGCGCTTCCTCCATCTCTAGCAGTGTCCTCCTGCCAGGTACTGCTGAAACTCGGCATCGTATCCGTAGTGGCTAATCTGATAATTTTCCACCATCGTGTCGAACCTTATCTGAGGAAACTGGCTGAGAACATTGGTGTATGTGAGGTTAGCAAGTCCTTGATTCTCGTGCGCTGCGTTGACCACGTTCATGAACGACAAGACCCAGGAATTATCAATAGTCAGTTGCAGCCGACTTGTTGAACTGGATGTGGTTGAGAAAGCGCGGGTGTTCTGAGAGCTAGAAGCGTACTGAGTCGACGAAGCAGATACAATAGAAGTGGAATTGGTTTCAGATGTGATATTCACTGGATTTTCGTTGTAGGAGTTCAATCTGCCCAAGACAGACACCATTTCCGGAGCCGTGTGCAATACGGTAGCAATTGAGAGTACAAGAATTGCTACGACAAGGCATGCAATGAAAATCCGGTGTTTGCTACTTACTGTCCAATCTTCATAGTTACGAACTTTGGAATTATCATCCTCATTTAGGTTCAGCCCTACGCATTCATGATCCTCGGGAAAGCTGTGGTAGGTGCAAAACACCTTGCCGCAGCTGTTGCACTTGGATGAAAACCACGTGCCGTCAGCCTGCCTTCCACAGAAGGAACAAGCATCACCACTCAACCTGACAGCAGCCCGTTTGACTGAATACGTTTCGCTTTCTTGTCTTAAAACCGATGAATCCTGAATCCTGACTGCAACTCGATTGCAAGGATAGAAAGCAGGATTCCGGCTTCATAATCACTAAAGAGCACTTCGTTATCTGACTCTATCGGTAACATGTGATAAATTCAAGATTCTAGGGAGAGGAGTGTATTGCGAAGTAACCCAGAACACAGCACGGGGATTACACCTAAACGCAGGGAGGATACTGAATCAGAAGATTTTGTCGTGCAGAGGATGACTTTGCGCATCTTCTTTTCTCTTGTAGTCGTTCTGCTACTAACTTTCTTTTTGATAATTATCAGAATCTCAGATCTCTTGATTTTTGTCTATGACCTCTTTGCTGTTATGGCAATCTTGATCATTATGAGCACTGCGGGCTCGTTCATGGATAGGATACTCCTGACTGGTTGTCTGCAAGCGTATGTGTACGGTCTGAGATCGGGGGCTCTAATACAAGAAAGCGATTTCGCAAAGTTGGATAGATGAATACAGATCTTTCGAGCATCCAAGAAGGTTCTTAGCTTATACGCACAAAAATATCGAGTTGACAAACTGGCTTTGTTCTGGTTTGAGTGTATTCGGCTTGATAGTCAACTCTACGACTTGAATTTGTCCTGCACTTCCTATTATCGAAATTGCAATATTCGCAATACTTGCCGTTCGGACGGGGTTGCTGCGGTATGACCCGTCAGAACTAATTTAGACCGTTGCCATTGGCGGGAGCGTAGCCCCTTCAACAGGTTACACAGCAACAGACATTATATTTGACAGACATCATTCTAAACCAACTACTTTTCATGTCGGTGGAGAAGTGTATCTCGTTGAATTGAGGAATGGAGATAGCTACAACGTCAGCGTGACTTACTCCACTACTAATGGCAGAGTAATTTATCCATGCCCAAATACCTAGCTAAATCTGGATGTATCAAACGGCTCAGTCGTTCTGAACATTCCGTTTTGTGGCTGAACGACCACTGAAATACACTTCCTATCCCGTCGGCGAGAAGGCTGTTCGAGCACTCAAAATAACGAAAGACGACTAATGAAACAATATACAAATCGAGCCTAATATGTTTCCGCAGCACATGAACCGTACAACGAAACTCGGAATCGCCGTTGGAGTCGTTGTCTTGTTGACCGTATTCTTTGTTCCTGACCCCGTTCTGCGATTGCTTCCAACCGGATTTTGCGGTGTCTATCATTCGCTCCAGTGCCAATACTCCACTTACTTTTCCGTGTCAGCATGGTATTCTGGTTTTGGGACTTACTACATCGGAGAACATTATTTTCTTGAATTAGGCTCGAGAATCACGATTCAGATCTTCTGACTGTTGAACATTAGAGACTAGGCGAGCCTGCTGGATGTTTCTAATTACATTCAGTCAATTGCACGGCTTGTTCAGACTTGTTAAGAAAGGCCCTGCTTCACATCTCTACATTGTCAAAGAACGAGCGTATAATCAGATCTCGGGAACTTTTCAGAGATCAGAATAGTTTGCTGCTCGTCTTGCTATCTATCTGTATACGCGAAGATGAATCTTGATTTTGCAACATCATAGGTTATCGTGTATTTGTTTAGAAAACTTTGCCCTACGAGGCCGTCGTAAATGATCTCTTGAAACATCACATCTGGATCTTGCTGATAGATTATAGGATTCTTCGCTATACTCACCCGCCCTGAAAGGCGAGCGAAATGCCGAACGTAAGGATGACCTGTTTCATCTTCTCCCCTTGACTGCGTTACTCCTTCACCTTCTTTTGACACGCCTAGTTCCTCTATCAATTTCGAATGAAGAATAAGCTCGTCTGTTCCTGTGTCGACCTCAACTTCTATCATCCTTCCGTTGGGCAAACTGAGTTTCAGGAATGCTTCTACAGTCGGCCCCAGTCTTTCAAATCTGACATCTACTTCAGTTCCATGTTCGACTCGCGACAACATTGAGGTATGGCTTTCTATGATAACGTTGCCACTTGTATAGTCAATAGTGAACGGGTTTTCGTCGAAAAACTGGAGTGATAGGAAACCCTCGATGTCAGCAAAATCCACAGGAAGAGGCAAGTTGAAAACGCCCACTATGACATCCTTTTTCTTGAAAGATCCGAGCGAGATCGACGAGACTGTTGCGAGCGGAGCCGATACTTCCTGACCTGACATTCGCTTTCCTTTGAATTCATCACCAGTCAACTTGCATCCTATTTTCTTGCAAAGAGAGCTCGAGATCAAGTTTCCACCAATTCCGGTATCAAGAATGAATCTTGATCGGATTGAATTTTCTAGCAGAACGGGAATAGTGATGGTGTGGTAAACACGCCTAAACGATATCGTAGCGGGAGTATCATTGAAGGAAGGAATACTCGATGACAATTCGTGGAAAGTTGTTGGGTAGGCTATTTATGCCATTTTGAAGTAAGCATACGTAGCTAAAAGCAATCAACTCCATTCGCTGGTTTAGTTCCTTAGAGTAATTTGATCATTCGTGTAGCCGACACTCATTTTATCCTTGGTGTCACTCTGTACTAAATTTGTCTACTGTCATGTTGTGCCGCTTATCCACAACATCTTTTGAGAATAGGGTTATCAATCTGAATTGTCCAGTTTCTTTCAAATGAAAATGAATAGGCTCACACCCGAAGAGGAACGAGTCATAGTCTACAAAGGCACCGAACCTCCGTTTTCTGGAGAGTATGAAACAAACTTTGCAAGAGGAACGTACGTATGTAGAAGATGCGAGACTCCGCTTTACAGGTCTGAGGACAAGTTTGACGCTCGCTGCGGCTGGCCGAGTTTCGATGATGAAATTCCAGGAGCTGTAAAGAGATTGCCCGATCCTGATGGTGAAAGAACCGAAATCGAATGCGCTGCCTGTGGCGCGCACCTGGGTCACGTCTTTCTTGGCGAGGGTTTCACAAAGAAGAACACTCGTCACTGCGTCAACTCGATTTCTCTGAAGTTCATACCCAAGAAAGGATTGTAAGCTGCTTGCGAATACTTCTAAGCTAACCGTCCAAACGTGGAAGACGTACGGTTGTCCCAGACCTCAAACAATGGCAGATGGTTTGGGCATCTATTACATTGCATGTTCTCGAAATACTCTTTTTCACTTGCATCGCCTTCAGATCCCAGAGCGGGTCTCAGACTGTAGGACAGCTTGGGTAAAAATAATAAGTGTTCAAGAAAGGAAACAAGGTTCGTCTTGACATACTTTCTCATTACAATGAATCTTCCGTCTGCTGACGGTCTAGCAGAAGAGCTGGGCCAAAGACTGCTCGCAAAGAGGATTGTTAATGACGGTTTTGCATTGACAGCGTACAATTCTCACGCCTCTCTCGAGTTTGCTGGCGTCTCGAATGACACAGTCGAGAAAATCAAAGCCGAAGCCGCGGACTGGATATTTCAGAAGCACTCAACACTGAGTATACGAACAATGACCGGAAAGCGTCAGAAGCAAAATCTGGGGATGCCTACAGAGTCTCCGGAGGATGCGATATGTCTTGAAATTAGAAAGTAGTAAGTGCTCTCCGCACGAGTCTTTCGGAATAATCGCTTGCTGAAGAGTCTCCATTTCGAAACTCGTTGAATACTTTGTTGATTGAGTCGCTCTATTAGCCTGACTCGATTTCCTTGTTTTCCTGCGAAAGAGTGGAATCATAACCGAATGGCTCAAGCTCGTCCAAGAACTTCCATTCCTTCTTGACATCGACACTAGGTCGAATTCGTCTGAGCCTTCTGTTCAATTCATTTTTCTTCCTTGCAAAATCTGATGGGACGTGCATGGTTATCAGAAAGCCTCGTGTTCCGTACATGTCCTTCCACTCTCTTGGATAGTTCAACGAAGTCGGAGTAAAATCAAGCGGTAAGATTTCATCTGGAGCCTTTCCCTCCTTGTCCTTTTTCTGGAAGAGGTAGCCCATATATCCAGAGCTTGACACCTGTTTTTTCTTTGGAGGGATAAGTTTTGTCAAGATCTTAGGATCGTGTGTTCGACCCACAACTACGAAAGTTCTACCACCGTATCTTGCTGCGGCGCGCTCTCTGGCTGCAATTTCTCTGGGAGGGCGGATTTCTCTTCCAAAGTATCCTGCAACATGGACTTGCAGAATCGAGTGCTCGGGTTTGTAACCAAACAGTTTCAGAAATTTCCGAATTTCCTCACGGCGCGATACGGAAACCTCCTTTTGAATTTTGTCTTCTAATACGGTCAGCGCTTGGCTTGAAATTCTCCTGCGTCGGACTGCTTGTTCTGACGACAACTCGGCGCCCCACTCCCTCTCAGAGGTCGCTAATCCAATATTATAGACGCTCTTGAATTACTTTTTAGCTTAATGCATTAGAACAGGGCAGCAGCACTGATCGCTCTAGAATAATCTTTTCCTTATCTCTAACGCAATTTTGAGAAACAAATTATTAACGCATAATGCACAATCACTAAAGAAGTTGTGACCGAAGCCCCTAGCAATCATAGAGTATGACTGTCGACTGCGAGTAAGGAAAATGTGTATGAAGGACTTTCGAAATCAGCCGAGTCCTCTGTTGTACAACTGTTTCAGATTTCCATGTGTCTCCGAACTTTCAAACATCTGCAGGTTTAGATATTGCCGCCAACTTCCCAGAATCTGTGCGGAATATGACAGTGTTATTTCTCAAGGCTTGAACCACGTTCCTAGAGCCTTCGCGCAAATCGTTCCCTCTGAATCGATTGCTTCACCTTCCACCACAACTGTCGAGCGTCCATTTCTCAAGACACGACCTTGAACGGTGAATGGCTCCTTGAAGAGTGGCGATAGAAAATTTGTCTTCAGCTCCAGAGTCGATTGATCGGTCCCGGTGTTGAGCGTCATCGCGGCAAGCCCCATCGCAGTGTCAAGTGCAAGCATTATGATTCCTCCGTGGACATGAGGCCTTCCTCTTCTTCCGGAAATAGCATGGCTGAACTTGAAACGCATCTCGGCAAGACCGTCTTCGACGTTTGCTATCTTGAAACCTACTTCTTGGAAGATTCCGCTTTCCTCCGCGAAGGCCTCTTCGATCTTTTCTTCAACATTGAGACGAGCCTTTCTCCATTCTTCGAAAAGGCTTCTGAACCCGCCTGCTTTTGCCACTTGCCCATTAAACCCAGAAAGCTCCACTTTCTTTCCCCTTCAAGATAGGAAACACGATCGACTAATCCCTTATGCCTTGTCTCGAAGCCGAGTGATGGAATCGCGTCTCATAATAGCTCTGAAATATCTAGCAAGACGCAATCGGAAAGGAGGTCGACTGTGTCGCGTCTACCGTGGCGCTTTTCGTTTCAATGATCTCTGATTTCCTATCAGTTCACGTGGATGAACCTGGTCATACCTGAGCCGTGTTGTGATAGCCAAAGTCAAGCGAGCCGAATAACTCTTCCTTCTGTCGAGATCTCTTGATGCATATGTCTTGTCAATGACTTGGAGATGGCTTATCATTCCGAAGATGAGGCTCTTCGATGAGACAAACACAAATTCTAGTGCATTGTAAGATGTTGCTGATGTCACTAACGCCCAGCCACTATTTCCTACGTGCATCCAGCGAATTTCAAGTGGTTGCGGAATCAGCAGAAGAGGCTCTTCGTAGCCTTAGCTATGAGTTTCTTCAAAACAAGACAAAGAAACTCGTCGAATTGGAAGTTACTGCGCCAAAGTACTTTCGGGTTGTAATTGAAAAGCGAAGTGATCCAGAAGTGCGTAACCTCATCATCCCTTCGATAAAGGAAGCAAAAGGAACCTCGATCGACGTCTGGCTGAATCATGATGGAGAAGAGATCGATGATGCCACTTCAAACGCAAAACTATTCCTGAAGACACTCCTCACTTTGCTTCCAGTCGCTCCTTGGATAGGACTGCGGTTCCAGGAATCAGGCAAGGAGAAAAAGAAGTGGCGTGAGTTCACCTGCTAGTTTCCACGCTTGAAACAATTATTAGAATCTCTATTGCGATACCGAGTGGGCGTTTACTTGGCAAAGAGAAGGAAAAGAGACGCTTACGGGAACTGGGGATGGGAAGACGATATATCTAGCAGTACAGCAAAAGCATCGGAGCAAGACGAAAACATCAAACTCGAGTGGAGAGATTACATCGCGCTTGCAATAGCATCTCTTGAAACATTTCTTCTACCCTTAGTCGCCTTCATTCTAGTGATTCTCGGAGTAGTCTTTGCGCTAGCTATTTTCAGGTAATCACGAACTTACAGTAGCAGCATCCAGTGTCTTTTCCGTTTTGAATTCTATATTATAGTGACACTCGATCCAGTGGCCCGGCTCAATCTCAACCATTGGAGGAAACTCGGTAGAGCACTTTTCCGTCGCATAGGCGCATCGCGTCCTAAACCTGCAACCGCTCGGCACGTCGATTGGACTGGGGACATCGCCTTCAAGGACAACCAACTCCTTGCGTTTAGTCGGATCAGGATTCGGCACAGAGGAAAGAAGAGCCTTAGTGTACGGATGCTTCGGATTCTCATAAATTGTCTTCATTTCCCCGATCTCGACGATTCTTCCGAGGTACATAACTGCGACTCGATCGCACATGTGTCTGATTACCGATAGGTTGTGGGAGATGAAAAGGTATGTGAGGTTGTACCTCCTTTGCAGATTCTTTAGCAAGTTCAGTATCTGCGCCTGAACGGAGACATCGAGAGAGGAGGTGGGCTCGTCGAGTAAGAGAAATTCTGGATTTACTGCAAGTGCCCTTGCAATTGCGATCCTCTGCCTTTGTCCTCCGCTGAACTCGTGCGGGAACCGTGAAAGATGATCTGGATTTAGACCAACAGTATCGATTAACCTTTCAGCTGTTTCGTATGCACTTTGCTTTGTTCCAATTTTGTGGATCTTAATCGGCTCCGTTAGAGTAGAGCCTATCGTCTGTCGCGGATCCAGAGACGCGTAAGGATCCTGAAACACCATTTGTATCCTTCTGCGGAATGGCTTTAGAGCACGACCTTGAAGTCTGGTGATGTCTTGTCCGTCGAAGTAAAGTTCGCCTCTTGTAGCGTTGGTCAATCGCATTATTGTTCTGCCCAAAGTCGTCTTGCCAGAACCAGACTCGCCAACTAGGCCCATGGTTTCACCTTTCTTAACTCCAAATGAAACCCCGTCTACGGCTCTAACGTTTCCCGTTGTTCTTCCCAAAAGCCCGCTCTTGATTGGGAACCATTTGTAGAGATTTTTTGCTTCGAGAATATACTCGGGATCCATGTCAAGAGCCTCCGTACAACAGACATGCAACGTAATGGTTTGGATTAGCCTCGATCATCTTTGGTTTCATTGCCGGACATTTTTCAAATGCACGAGAACATCTCGGATGGAACCTGCATCCACTCGGAGGATAGATAAGATTGGGAACGCTTCCCTTGATTGACTCAAGTTCGTCTAAGGATATGTCTGGCTTTGGAACTGCAGCAAAAAGGCCCACAGTGTAAGGGTGCAGCGGGTTCTGAAACATCTCGAAGACATCTGCGACCTCGACTATGTTGCCCGCATACATGACAGCCACTCGATCGCAAGTCTCTGCTACGACGCCAAGATCGTGTGTGATTAGGATTATCGAAGAATCAATCTTGTCACGGAGTTCCTTCAGTAACTTCAATATCTGTGCCTGGACCGTCACGTCCAGCGCGGTCGTGATTTCATCCGCAAGCAACACTTTCGGGCGGCGAACCAAGGCCATTGCGATCATCGCCCTTTGCCTCATCCCTCCAGAAAGCTCAAACGGGTACATTTTGAAGATCCTTTCTGGGTTTGGAAGCCTAACGAGCTTCAGATATTCAATCGCACGAAGCCTTGCCAATCTCTTTGCTTCGCTCTTGCTCAATTTCCCAGGCTTTATCGCCTGCAATCGCAACTTTTCGTGCTCAAGGTCGGCTATTTTTGTGGAGTCAGATTCTGCCGACAGGAGTTTTGCAATAACTGCGATTCTTGAATTAGTGAGCTCCTCGCCATAAACTTTCAAGTTTCCTGTAAAGATTTCCGTAATTTGAGAACCAATGCTCATGACAGGATTCAGGTACGTCATCGGATCCTGAAACACCAACGCAATGTCCCTCAGACGAGCAATACGGATCTCTTTCTTGCTTTTCTTGAGGAGATCCTGCCCGCCAAGAAGTACCTGTCCACTCAGTATCTCGGCGTTCTCAGGCAAAAGCCCCGCGATCGCGAGAGCGGTTACCGATTTTCCGCATCCGCTTTCCCCTACAATACCCAAGACTTCGCCCTTGTGCACGGTTAGGTCAATGCCGTCAAGCGCCTTAACTACACCAGCATAGGTCTTGAAAACAACACGTAGATTCTTCACTTCGAGTGCTGGCTCACTATCTTTGACCTGCTCTTGGGAATCCATGAAGGTCTTCAAACCACCATTCAACGGCGTAATCTCGGATCCAAAATATCCCTAATCCCATCGCCAAGTAGATTGAAACCTAGCGCTATAATCAGTATCGCGAGGCCAGGAAATATGATCAGCCACGGCGCAGTTGAGACATAGCTTATTCCTTCGTTTACCAAGTTGCCCAACTCTGGTAGCATTGGGTTCGGTGAGAATCCAAGGAACATGAGACTTGAGAAGATTAGAATTACTCCACCAATGTCCAATGTAAACTGGACCAAGACTGGATAGATCGAGTTTGGAAGAATGTGCAAAAACAAGATTCGAATTCTGCTTGCACCAATCGACCTGAGTGCCTCCGCGTAAGGCTTCTCTTTTTCTGCAAGTACCTGCGACCTAACGAGACGAACATACAGTGGCCACCAAGTAATCAACACTGCAATTGTCAAATTTTCCAATGACCTACCCAAGGTTGTAAGAATGACTAGCGCAAGGACAAGAGGTGGAACGGCGAAGAATATGTCGGTTATTCGCAAGATACCTTCGTCGAATTTTCCGCCAGCATAAGCAGCTACTGAACCAACAACTATGCCTATGAAGAACGCAGAAATGACGACTGCAAAAGCGATCTCAAGATCTATAGGCAAAGCGAGAATCATCATTTTCAGAAGATCTCGCCCGTAACTGTCAGTTCCGAGAGGATAGACGTAGGTTCCGGGACAAGTGTAGACGTTCTGCATGTGCCAGTTGATGAACTGGTTGTTCCAGCAGAGTCTAATCGATAGTTTCTTCTCTTGCCATAGCGATGGATTCACGAGAATACCCGAGATCGCCGCGAGAACGACTGAACAGACAGCAATCATGGTGCCTACCAAAACGAGCGGATTTTTCCTAGCTAGATGGAGCGAATACCTGATATCGGCAATCCGGCCTCCAGAGATTTTCTTCATAGCTGATTTTTCTTCCCTCTCTTGAGTTTTTTGTTGTTTCATTTTTATCGCCTCAGTATCTTATCCTTGGATCCAGAACCGCATAGAGTATGTCGACGCAAAGATTTGCTGCGACTATGATAAGTGCAAGAACTAGAGTGTAAAGCTCGAGAAAGTTTGCGTCAAGATACAAGGAAGCCTGCAATGCTGCCTGACCAACTCCTGGCCAAGCGAATATGTATTCGACTACGACAACCCCGCCCAAAAGGTACGCAAAGATAAGTCCTGCAATGGTGATCGCTGGAAGCATCGCATTCTTTAGGGCGTGCCTATATATCACAGTGCGCTCAGCGATTCCTTTTGATCTTGCAAGCAAGATATAGTCTTGCTTGAGGCATTCGAGCATGCTTGAACGCAGGACTCTGGTTAACGCAGCCATAGTTCCATACGCAAGAGTTACCGTTGGAAGGATGATAGCAACGAGTGAATCCCAGAAGTACGCTCCGTTAAGTGAAAGTACTGAATCTAACAACGGCATTCCAGTGTATGTATTAATCGTCCCTGGATTCGGAATGCAAATACCGCATGTACTGCTCAGCAATCCACTTGAAGGAAGTAGACCGAGTGAGTACTGCCCATGCTGAACCCTGAGATAAATCACAAAGATAATCTGTAACAGAAAAGCGAGCCAAAAGATTGGCATTGAATACCCTGTCAGAGCGACGATTCTTGAGACATGGTCTGGGGCCTTGTTATTGTGAGTTGCAGAGATGATGCCAAGAGGTATAGCTATCATGATTGTGAGAATACCGCTCGCTATAGCAAGTTCTGCTGTTAGAGGGAATCTTGTAACAAACAAGTTCCAAGTCGTGGTTCCAGTGCCGATTCCGGGAATTAGACTGAAGCCCCAGTTGCCAGCAAAGACATTTTTCAACCACGAGAAATACTGTATGTAAAGTGGGACTACGCATCCGGGTTCGCCGCTCGTGAAACTCTGCCAAGATGGGCAGGAAGCTGTCGCGACACCAAGGGCACGCGCTTCGACGAGCTTTGTTATATCATTCATCCTTGGAGTGATGTAAGGAGCAAGGGCTGAAGCAGGTGGAAGAACGCCCCTGGTCAGATAGAATACGATCACACTTACGGCAAATAGAACGAAAATCATTAGCACAAGTCTGCGAAGTACGTATTCGTACAGCCTCAAGTCAAGCCCACCATATTGCAACCTTGCAAATGTTTTCTTCCCTTGTCAAAAAGTCTCGCGTAAGCTTCATTTGTAAAAACTCGTTCAACGAGCAAAGGAAATTTAGTCTTGGTTCAGCGAACCACTTTCGAACCAACACACGACGCGTGAATTGCAAGATATGCCGCGTACGGTAGCGGTCAACAGAGGTCAAGGCCTGAGAATTCTCAGTGAAATGTCTCGGGATCATACTTAGTTTTGGTTGCTTTTGCTCGGAAGCATAGTATTCGATTCACTGAAGTGGCGACCCCAATAGACCTTTTTCTCCAGAATCAGACACCGAGCTTTAAAAAAAAGACGCCGGCCCCCTACTAGTTAGTAGAGGGTTGCGAAGTACTGCGGTTGACCCGTCGTGTATAGGGCTGGATTGAAGTAGAAGCCGTGCACGTTCGATGTCATGACTATTGTGATTGCTGGGTAGAACGTCCAGATGTCCATCACTTCCTGGTTGGCAAGTGCTGCCATCAGGTTCGAGACCTTTGCCAGTCCTGTCAGGTTTCCAGAAGCACTTGCCTCTTGAGCCTGGTTCCAATACGTCTGCATCTGTGTCAGGTTCCAGCCTCCCGGAAGTGTGTAGATACCGCCTGGTGCGACTATTGGACCTAAGAAGTCAGTGGACCAGGGGTAGTCGTCGTACCATCCGAAGTACGATTCTGCCCATGCATACACCTGTCCCGAAAATGCTTGAGTTGTCAGTTGACCTGCAGGCACTGGTGTCACGACAACGGTCAATCCCATGTTGTACGTAGCGCTGATAGCGTTTATGTTGCTCGCAATATCTGTGAATATGTTCTCGTCAACGGTCGAACCGGTCGCATAGTATAGAGTCACTGTCTGTGGGACTGGATGGTCACATTGTCCCTGCGCGTTCAGTGTCGGACATCCGAATGTGTTGTTAAACACTCCCGGTGCTGCGACTGTACCGTTCATGTAAGTGAAGTGTGTAAGCGGATGCTCCATAGCCGCCAACAAAAGATTCTGCACCTCGGTCAGGTTGTAGCTGTATCTAGTCTGAAGGGAAGCATTGTAAGATCCCTCAGGAGGTATACCTGGTGGAAGAACTTCATTTGCAACTGATCCCAACTTGTTGTTTATGTTGATGTTGACATCGGTCAGGTTCACTGCATCCGCGAACGCTAGTCTCAGCCTCAAGTCAGCGAATGGTTGGAACTGATAGAAGGTTCCAGTGAAGGGATTGGAGACGTTCGTTGCCAGTGGATCAAACAGCGTCGCGAATTGAGTGAATGGACCATGGATTGTGACTCCTGGAATACTTGAAACGAGCTGGTTATTATTGACCCAAGAACTCCTGTCCGCCACATCATATAGGTGGTCGCTTGTGACGTCGATCACCATTGCCTGGCCGGATTTGGCGGCGTTTTGGAGGTCGAGCTCCCTTACTGCGGCGGTTGGAACGTACTTGATGTTGATCGTCTTTATTTGGGCCTGAATGTGGTTTGGTCCGCCCCAATAGTTTGGATTAGCTTGGAGTACGAGGTTGTTCGATGACTGGTCGTAGCTTACTAGAGTGTATGGTCCTGTCCCTGCGAGTGATCCTTGGAACGAGCCGTCGAGATAGGTTGCGGCGCATCCCTTGGGAGTGATTCCTGCGTTGCATGTTGCAACTTCATCGTAGTAGTACTGATTGAACATCTGAGTCGCGTTTCCGCTCGGGTTGGGATAAGGCAGTGTGTAACCGTTGGAAGGCTGGCTCCAAAGTGCAATGTCATGCTGCATTACATAGTCAGGAGCGACAATGTTAGCCCAGAGATTTGAGAGAAGGTAGGGCAAAGCGCCGTTCGGATTCATTATGTGCAGAGTAACCGAGTAAGGACCTGTTATCTGGACAAAGTCCTGCGCCAACACCTCGTTTGCCCAAGCCTGCGAATATGGCTGAGAACCACTGAAAGTGGTGCTAAAGCTCGTGTTCTCGAGCTGTTGGAGAATCCATGAAGCCTGCGTTCCGTGCCCAAGTGGCGCACTCCCGTCCATTATGAGCAACCTGTTGTATGCAAAGTAAACAGCGGACGAATTGAACTGCTCTCCGTCGGCGAATTTTATTCCTTGGCGGAGAGTGAAATTGGCGCTGTGTCCGTCTGAAGATATAGTGTAACTCGAAGCAAGCCACGGAATAACGGTAGAACCATTAGTACCGTTGTACCAAAGAAGAGGCTCGTAGATGTTTTGCTCTACGGAAGCTCCGTAAATATCGTAAGAAACCTGTGGATCAAGGTATTGAACTGTTTGCAGAGTTTCGTAAGTCAGAGACGATGGCACTTGAACAGACGAGGTTGTGGTAGTCTGTGTAGTGCTTTGTGTAGTAGACTGGGATGTCTGTTGACTCGAGGTTGTGGCCTGGCTGGACGTGCTTTGCGAAGATGAAGTTGAAGTACTGGTTGGAGTGGTGGTTGAAGATTTGCTGAGAATAAAAGCACCATATCCGCCTACGGCAATTATGATAATTATGACGACAACTATACCGATTTGGGCGGTACGACTGATTGCGTGTCTAAACTTCGAACGTAACGTCGAATGCATGCGTGAGCGTCTATAGACATTCCATTTAATCATTTGGCGGAAGTTTTGAATTCTATTCGGGGTTCAAATATTCCTAAATGAATCTCTTCAGTCGAATTGCATTGTGGATCAAAATCACATCTTCCAGAATTCACAATTTGGTTGGATCATTTAGCTGAAATCAAGGTATCCTCAAAGATGTCGAGGCCCTTGTTCAGGAGAGATTCACTTATTGTCAATGGTCCCATGAATCGAAAGACATTCGCAAAGTGGCCCAGGTATGCATTAGTAGGCCATTTCGCAGCAGCTTCAATCTTGCTTCAGCTGCAAATTGAGTGGCAGGCTTTTGTCTTCCGATCCTCGACCATTTCGACTCCGATCATGAATCCAGAACCCCGAACCTCGCCGACCTTTTGAACATCCTTCAAGCTTTCTTGAAGCCTGGTCATGATCTGGCTACCAAGTCTCATCACTCTTTGCGGCAATTCGTACTTCTGGAGGATATTCAGAACTGCAGTTCCAGCAGCTAGTGCGAGTGGATTGCCTCTGTAGGTGCCAATGTGAAAGGCTGGAGGAAGTTTCTCATCATATTCGGGACGGTACGACATCATTGAAGTCGGAATCCCGCCTCCAATAGTCTTTGAGATGAGAACAATGTCTGGAGACGTGTCTGTAAGCTCGCAGCCCCACATCTTTCCAGCACACCCTAATCCCCTTTGCACCTCATCAACTATCAGCGGAACTGAGTATTTTGTTACTATCTCTCTCAATCCCGGCAAAGTTCTTTGGAGGAACTATGTAGCCACCTTCTCCCTGATGGGTTCTACGAGTATCCCCGCAAGACTACTTAGACCAGAATGCTAGAGAGTTTGCGGATTGGCTCTGGACTCTAATTGAGCCGAAAGTTCAGGTGAGGGCCAGATAGCAGCAGGTTTGTGCCATAATAGGCTGAGCCTAGACCTACTGGCTAGCTTAGAGCAGCGAAGCTAGACCCACGAGCCCGCCCACTACTATGAATGCCGACATTATCCAAAATGCAATACTCCATGTTCTGCTGTAGCCGTTTCCTCTCATAACATCATCGCGTGTTACCAATCTACCGAGAAAATAAAGAGACGGCAGTATTACTATGGTGAATATGACCATGAGATCCAGCACAAGGTTCACGTAGCTCGTGGACACCAAGACGAGCAAAACAGCGGGAAGACTCTCGATAGCGTACACCGTCAGAAAAGATTTCCTAGATCTCTTGTTTAGCGCCTCAAGTACGCCCCACGCAGACCCCAGTGAAATCACGACCAGAGCCAAGAAGCCTGCGGCAATGAATCCTATTCCCATGAGCAGCGATGCGTTTTCTCCGAATATCGAGAGAGCCTTTGAGAGCTCTGGAACGCTTACAAAGCTGCCGACGCTCGAAAGGTGCATCCCGTCCAGGACAATGACGACCATCAACACCTCCGATACAACTGCCCCAATCAAAGTCTCGATGCGCTCAGCCCTCATTGCCCCGTGCATCTTTCCCTTTCTCGAATCCGCTCCAGAATGAAAGTACAGCATCCACGGCATCACGACCGCCCCAATACTAGCTGCGAGAAGATAGTCAAAGGATGGATTTCCGTAGGGCTGGAACGGAGAAAGACCGATGTAAAATACGTCATTCAATTCAAAATGGAAAACTGAAGTTGACAGCACTATACCTGCCAAGACAAGAAAACTCAGCGGGAGAAGTACCAACTCTGCTTGCCTGTACTTCCCTCCGATAACAATGGATGTATGGACTAGGTATGCAACTAGCAAGCCCATGAGTATTGGCAGTCTAAGGAGATAGAGACCGACTGCGATTCCAGCATACTCGGCAACGTATTCTAGAAAATCGCTTACTCCCATCGGAAGCGCGGCCATCACGGCAGTCCTGCGACCAAAGAACTTGTGTATCGCTTCGCCGAGACCCATTCCGGATGCAATTCCTAGACGACCTGCCGCGTCCTGCACGAAGAACAACGGGACAGCCAAGACGAGCATGACAAACACCATCCTGTAGCCCCAGACCGATCCGGCCTGCAGGCCTGTTATGATGGACGCAATATCGATGTCGGCTATCATCACGAGCCAAGCGGGGCCGAAATCTCTCAGACGTTCTATGATTCTTGACTGCAAGATTCCCCG
>JAKAPU010000007.1 GCA_021806865.1 archaeon | reverse complement strand
ACATTCCTCCAAACTCAAGGTCCTACGAGCTAGATTTGATCTTCTTCTGGCTTGAATTGCAGTTGTTCCTATGAGAATAGTGCTTCCTCGCCGAATGGCGGATAGCGATTTTACTGTGCGAAGATTCTCTATTATTTCGCTTCCATGAGAGGCAAACACACTAGCCTCCTCCAAGTACTTCTTGTCTAATTTGTCTGGGGATACGACGTAGAGCTTCTCCAGACCGAAGTTTGCCATGCATCTTGCTACGTAACCAAGATTCAGAGCGAACTCTGGTTCTACAACTGCCACGCTCAATCTCTTGGAGCGGATGTTGTTCTTGTTTTGAATCATTTTCAATGCAGGTGCGCTCGCAAGTTAAGAGCTATGGGATTTCGGGCGAATCTTTGTGATTGCATAAACAATCAAAGATTCATAGAACAGTCTCTTTTCAGCAACTCTTGTCAGTTTCAAGTTGGCTAGCTTGCAAAAAGCTTCCAGTTTGTCTACGGCACCGAGGCTCGAAATCAACATCAATATCGTACCTTCGGGTTTGATTGCTTGCAGTGCGCTGGACAGGAAGGACAGTGGAATCTGCATGCCATCTGGGCCCCCATCCACAGCTTTGTCAACGACCGCATCGGACGGCACATAAGGCGGATTGAATACGATCGCATCAAAAGAACCTGCCCGAAAGCAAGTTGCTCGATCTGCTAAGATCAACTCTGCGTTGACTCGATTCGAATCTTCAATGGATTCGCGGCTCAAATCGGTTCCGACAACTAGCCCAAATTTTTGCAGAACTCGTCTGATATTGCCTCCTCCACCAATCCCGATTTCGAGAAATGCTTCTCCGGCTACCAATCTGTCCATGGCTTCCCCTAATAGGCTTGAATCCTCTCCATAGAGATAGCGTTCATTGCTCGTGGTAAATCGACTCCAGCAGTTCAATAATTGATGCAAACTGTGAAGGAGAGAATGATTCTACGCGCTTGCGGAGCAGTGAGGCATCAAACAACAGGGTTTCTTTCTTTGAGACTATTTTCTTGAGTGCGGATGCCAGAGTTTTTTTCCGATTTGAAAAAAGAGATGTCAGGATTTCAAGCCTTCTTCTGTTGAAGAATGCCGCCCCGTGAAGCAGTATGGGGTTCAATCGTATAAGTTGAGACATCACCTTAGGCTGGGGGACAAACTCTCGACTGGAAATCAGCAGCAACCTTTCTATGTCGAAACTGATCTGTGCAATTACTGAGGCTGCACGGTAAGATTTTGAGCCTACTTCGGCCGAAAGTTTGTCTGCAAACTCCAACTGTACGACTGCAAGAAACTTGTGAATGGTTGCAGAGTTGAGCGCTGCCCACTTCAAAAATCTGAGCGATTGCGAATACGGGAGGCTGGTGACGCACAAGTCAAATTCTGGCGCGGGCTCTGCTGTGAACGCGTCCCCCCGGACCAAATCTACGTTTTCAAAAGAAGCTAGTCTACTCCTCGCGATTTCAAACAAAGACCTGTCTATTTCGTATGTCTTTACGTATCTCGCCCGCTTTGCTAGAAACTTAGTAAGGACAGCTGTGCCCGTTCCGATCTCAAGCACGTTATCGGTCGGCCTTAACCCGGCCTCTGAGACGATTCGCTCGGCAACTACATCCGAAGCAAGCATATGTTGACCTAATGACTTACGAGTACGAACAGATCTTTCCCTGGCCGCATGCTGCTCCGACCTCAAGAACGATCACCTGAAATAAAGCCTAATTGCTCATAGCCTGACAAAGATGTTAATTCTCGATCCGCCTGAAAGCTCCTCAACGATTCGTCTTGCAAGAAGCTTTGCGGGGTCTCGGATTCCAGTTCTCTTCTCAAGATCGACAAAACTCTCGAAAGGTTTCTTCTCTCTCTGATTTACTATTTGCTTCATGAATGTCTTTCCTATTCCCGGGATCAATTCCAAGGCATGAAGACGCGGTGTCAGAGGTTGAAGCTCGTTGAAATAGGAAACGTACTTCTTTTCGTTTTCGAGTATCATTTTTTCTAAGACTGTTTGAAGTTCGTTCTTGGCTTCATTTGTAAGCTCAGAGAAATTCAGCTTTCCAAGCACGCTGACTATCTTGTCACGATTTTCCTTTCCTATTGCTATTCGCTCACCGGGTTGAAAATCTGCGTCATTGGTCGCGAGAATCTCGAGTAGAGTGAGTCTCTCCTCTCCGAGAGCTTGAATCAATGGTCCCTCTCTTTCCCTTATGATAGAAGATTTGCCGCGTACAATGAAATCGAGAACGTAGGCAAATTCCTCGTACTTTTTGGTGGGAGGGGTAGCCGCGTACATTTCCGAACCTATCAACTATTCCGAGTGAAACAGAGAGAACGCATCCCGGTTGCCATGCACATTTCAGACAGCCTTGTCAACTAGCGATGCAAGAATTCTGGGGCTTCGATGTTGAACGAGTGTCGAATGCTCAATTCTATGAGACTCGCTTAGTGTTTGGCTTGTTAGAATGGATGGTTTTTCATTTAGTAGGTTTAATCGTAGAGCAATTTCAATATCTTTTCAATAGTCGCAGCAGGAATCAGCTTTCTCCAGCCAGCAGTAAACACACGAAGCTCCTCGGGAGATTTAGGCATTACATTGACAATTTCAGTTGCCTCCTCCATTGTCAGCCCGCATTCCTCGACGAGAGCTTTTCTAACTTTTCGGGCTTTTTCAGGCTCGATTTTGGCAAACTTTTGAAGATAGTCCATCGTTCTCTTTTGTATCTGATCGGTCTGCTCCGGATCGATTTTCGATAGTATTTCCTTCGCTTCTGATATCGTAATGATTCTGGCCTTCTTTGAAGCCACTTGCTGTTGTGCCTGTTCACTCATTTCCAAACCGCTTCCGTCATGACTTAACTGTTGATCAGTTCTGCTTTGCTACGAGCGGTCTTACATGCTCTAGCCTGGCAACGACCTGCTTTGTCTTATCTCCAACAGGGACTGATATTACAAGGCTCCTGCGCCTTATCTCCTCAATGTTGCCCACAGATCCCTGGAATCGCCTGTGAGGCATCCCTTTGGTTTGGCGGGAATCGACATCTATAACAACCCGATCTCCAACATTGTAATCCCTAAGCAATGCACCTAAGGGTGATCGGGGTTTGGCCCGGAATAGGGCGCGTGTCTTCCTTCTATAGCCGCGAGATTTCGGCATGAAAAATACAGCTTCCAGACCTGCTTATTGCCAAACTGCTTTAAATGCTTCTATTCCGTTACTGGATTCTCTGGTATGATAATTTGTTCTCAAACCCGAGCAGATGAAGATAGATCGTGATAAACTGCAAATCTTCGAAAAGCAAGAATCGCGAGAGATTCGGTTTCACAAACCCGAGCACAGACAGAACTCCGAATTGTTTGGTCTTGCCGGCCACCTTCGTGCTCTCATAGTCCAATGGTGACCACTTTGGGCGCTTTGGCGGCTGTTCTCTATTCGGGGGGAAAGGACAGCACGTACATTGTTCAAAAATTGCAGGAGCAGGGTTATGACGTTGTTTGTCTCATAACCATGATATCAAACAATCCGGACAGCTACATGCTACACACTGCAAACATTGGAGTTACCGAACTGGCTTCACGAGCTCTGGAGATTCCACTCGTGACAGGCCACACGGAGGGAAAAAAGGAAGAGGAACTTGAAGATATCCGTACGACAATTATGATGGCAAAGAACCAATTCCACTTCGAAGTTCTCGGGTCTGGAGGGATGGCGAGTGTATATCAGAAAACTCGAATTGACAAGCTTGCAAAGGAGTGTGATTTGATTCCACAGGCTCCTTTGTGGGGCATTGACCAGTATTCGTATCTCCGTACGCTCGTTTCTTTGAATTACTCTTTCATCATGACTTCTGTTTCTGCTGAGGGTCTGGATTCAAGTTGGCTCGGACGAATCATCGACGAAAGGGCTCTCCAAGAGTTGGAAACGCTTTCGAGGAAATACGGATTCAACGTCGCTTTGGAGGGTGGCGAAGGCGAAACACTAGTACTCGACTGCCCGATTTATCGGAGATACCGAATCAAAGTAGTCCAAAGCGATGTGAAATGGGAAAAAGGGCGCGGGATCTTGAACATCAATCGAGCCGAGCTCGTCCCAAAATGAGCGAGGTGGTGTGCCACATGTTTAAATTGGTCGGACCACGGAGAAATAGAGTTCGATGTTAGAGAAGCTGAGAGAAGGATTCCAGAGTGCCGTTGGCAGGCTAATCGGAGCTGCCACTGTGGATGAGAAAGAGATCAAGGAATTCGTCAAGGATGTTCAGAGAGCACTACTCTACAGCGATGTAAACGTGAAGATTGTACTCGAGGTCTGTCAAAGGATCGAGAAGCGCGCCTTGGAGGAAAAGCCTCCACCAGGTCTCCCAAGAAAGGATCACATCGTAAAGATTCTGTATGAAGAATTCGCAAGGATATTAGGCGAGGAGGCGAAGATTGATCTTCCAACGAATCGCCCGAACGTATTGTTATTGATAGGAATTCAGGGAAGCGGCAAGACCACAACCATAGGGAAACTTTCTCGTTTGCTGTCAAAGAAAGGCTACAGAGTGGGGGTTGTCGCAGCAGACACCTTCAGGCCCGGCGCAATAACGCAACTGAAGACGCTTTGCGAATCAATCAGCGTTCCAGTCTATGCTGAGGAGGGCGAGAAGGATTCAGTCAAAGTGGCTCGGAACGGAGTAGAGCAATTCAAGAATCAGGCCTCCAACGTAATCATAGTTGACACTGCGGGTAGGCACAAGGAAGAACAGAGTCTGCTAAATGAAATGCGTCAGATCTCAAATGTGGTGGATCCGGACGTTTCCCTTCTTGTCATCGATGGGACTATTGGTCAGGCGGCCTTCTCTCAAGCTTCTGCCTTCCATTCTGCTGTTCCGGTCGGTGGGATCATAGTTACCAAACTGGATGGTGCTGCCAAGGGAGGCGGTGCTCTGGCCGCAGCGGCTGCAACAGGGGCGCGGATTTTCTACATAGGCACTGGAGAGAGGATAGACGATCTGGAATCATTCTCTCCGACCCGCTTCGTGGGCCGGCTTCTCGGAATGGGAGATCTTCAAGCTTTGCTCGATCGAGCAAAAGAACTTGAAGCAGTAGCGGATGAAAAACAGATTAAACGCATGATGTCTGGGAAACTAACTATGAACGATTTCCTTACCCAGATAGAATCCGTAAAGAAGATGGGTTCACTGCGTAAGATAGTAGAGTCACTGCCCGGATTCTCACAAATGAATGTTTCCAGCGAAAACATTGAGGAGATTGAAGGTAAAATGAAGTACTGGCGCGCGATGATTCAAGCCATGACAAAGGAAGAGAGGAATGATCCTGACGTAATGAATTCACAGCGCGTCAAGAGGATTGCTCGTGGCACGGGCGTGACCGAAAAAGATGTGAAAGACTTGCTCAATCGCTACAAGCAGACCAAGACTATGATGAAAGCTAGCAAAGGGCGAGAGTTTAGAGCAATGATGAAGCAGATGAGCAGGCAGAAATGAGCCGAACAGATCAAGTCATATAGTATCTGCAATTCCGAGCAAACTCCCATCAAGAAGGTACCAGGATTGATTCCCAAATCGACTCGCCACACCACCGCTCAATCACTTGCGAATCAAGGCTTTCGCCTGTGTCGATACTGCTCAAAGCGCGAGGGAATCAAAGAGGCTCGAACGCCGGAATTGAACCGGAATGTGTGCTCGCTGTGTGGCGGTGTGCTCTCGAAGCTCGATGAGATTGTTTCGTCAATCACAAAGTCGACTTCGAACTATGAGTTCAAGACCTTCTTGGTGGGCGCTTCTCTCCCGCAGTCAATACTGGACAAAGAAGATGAAGTCAGATCGAGACTGAAAATAAAGGGTAAAGAGAACATAAAGAGCCAGATCACGAGGACAATTAGCAGTAAGTTCGCTGATGCTTCGGGCAAGAGCGTCGATTACTCCAGGCCGGATCTGACCATCCTTGTCTCCATGGTCGATGACACCATATCTGTGACATCGAGATCGATTTGGCTGCGCGCAACTTACAAGAAACTAGTCAGGGGAGTTCCACAAAGAGCTTCGATGTGTAGAGTGTGTAACGGACTTGGTTGTGCAGAGTGCAACTATACTGGCAAGAGGGGCACGAGTGTTCAATCAATAGCAAGCACATACTTTGCTGAAGTCTTCAAGGCAGAATCCTGCAATTTCGTGTGGCTTGGAAGTGAGGATGAGATGAGCCTTGTCGAGGGTTCGGGCCGTCCGTTCTACGTGGAAGTGGTGCGACCAAAGAGGAGATCAATTCGGCGTGTAAAGAACTCTCGGAAGCAACCGTTGGTGTTCCAATCGGATGCGAGGGTGGAAATTGCAAATATCGCTCTGCTGAAGTCCAAGCCAATGGATATTCCTCAGTTTGAAATTTCCGCTCGAATTCATCTGAGAAAGAAAGGAACGACCCAAGAAGGTTCGATCAATGCTGAGGAGATTCGAGCTAAATTCAATGAAACATTCGTGAACGTAAGGCTCTCCAGAAAGTACAGGACAGTCCAAAGAAAGATACGGTTAATAGACGTGCAACTGGACGAGGGGAACTCGACAGCAACAATTGCCATAGATTGCGACGGCGGAATACCCCTGAAGAAGTTTGTAACCGGAGAGGACGGAACGGTAGAGCCAAACTTGGCGTCATTCACGAGCTTGTACGAGTTGGATGCATCTTCCCCATTTGACATTGTTGATGTAAGAGTAAAAGAGAGAAGGACAAAGCAGAATGCTGCTTCAATAGCCCTCGAACACGGCAGTGCTTTGGAGGGAGTGCTCGAGTCTGACGAGGCTATCTCGCCACTGATTTGACCGACCAGAATGCTCGTTAAGTATGTCGACCGGGAAATGTCCCCTCTGCTCTTCTGGTAATCTCAACATCTTGCATCAGTTCCAGACGGAAACCGACTGGATGAAACATTCAGACGGCTCTTCCAAGTTCCGCACTTTCATGCGGAACGCATCATCGGGTAGGATTAAGTTGATAGGGTAAGCTTAAATTCTTTCGCCTAACGATCTCTACTTTCAAAATTGAAGTCGGATAAAGCACTGGTTTGGGCACGCACAGCACGGGAATACCGCGCCCTACCTTTTCATTTATATGTATGGCAAAGACCGTAGTATAATTTTGTCAAGGGGATTTCTATGGAGCCGGAGAATGCAAAGACCAATGAGGGAATCGAAACAAAGGAAGAAACCACTATGGAATCCCGCAAAGAAGCCGAACCACTCGAATCCAAGATCCAAGAGCTTCAGAACGAACTAGATGCTGAGAAGAAGAGAAATGCGGAATTGGTCAGCAAGACGAAGTATCTTCAGGCAGACGTAATCAATCTTCAGAGACAGGCAGATCGAATGGTTGCGGACGCTAAAAATCAGACGAAACTGAACTGGATTTCAGAGATCATTGCCATACAGGAGGATCTTCAAAGAGCGATCAAAGTCGGCGCTGAAGTCAAGAACACAGAGCTTTTGGCTGGCCTACAAATGGTGTTGTCCCGAATAGAAAACACGCTTGCCTCGGAAGATGTGAGCGCCATTAACGTGAAGCCTGGTCAGAGCTTTGACCCTAGATTTCACGAAGCGGTAGCTTTCAGCGAATCCAACAAAATGGAAGACGGGAAGATTCTCTCTGTTGTCGGAAGGGGGTACACGATGGGAGGGAAGGTCATAAAGCCCGCGCTCGTTGAAGTCTCCCGCAAGGTGGCCTCTAAGAACGAGGATAAAGACCTGGTACCACCGCCGACTGTCAATGAAGAAAGCTGACTTCGAAATCTACCGATTTGACAAAGTGAAAAAAGGTTAGTTATGGTGAAAATATAGATGCCGAAAATAATAGGAATAGACCTTGGAACTAGTAACTCAGCAGCTGCAGTGATGATGGGCGGAAGACCCGCAATCATCCCAAGTGCAGAGGGAACCAGCGTTGGTGGAAAAGCCTTCCCCTCCTACGTTGCCTTCACGAAGGAAGGACAACTACTTGTAGGGGAGCCAGCACGCAGGCAGGCCGTATCGAATCCCGAAGGAACTATCATCGCAATCAAGCGAAAGATGGGTACTGACTATAAGGTCAGGGTGTACGATAAGGAGTACTCGCCGCAGCAAATCTCTGCATTCATCCTTCAGAAGATCAGAACCGATGCCGAAGCTTTCTTAGGAGAAAAAGTTGCGAAGGCCGTGATCACAGTACCTGCATATTTCAATGACAATCAGAGACAAGCTACAAAGGATGCGGGAGCAATTGCTGGACTAGAAGTCGTGAGAATCATCAATGAGCCAACAGCAGCTTCTCTGGCTTATGGATTGGACAAGGCTGGAAAGGACCAGAAAATTATGGTTTTCGACCTTGGAGGAGGTACTCTGGATGTCACCATAATGGAGTTTGGTGGCGGTGTATTCGAGGTAAAATCTACCAGCGGTGATACTCAACTCGGTGGCACGGATATGGACAATATTCTTGTGGATTACGTTGTGTCGCAATTCAAAACTCAATCTGGAATAGACCTGAGGAACGACAAGGTCGCAATGCAGCGTGTCCGTGAAGCAGCAGAGAAAGCAAAGATCGAGCTATCCACAACCGTGACAACCGATCTCAACCTTCCCTTCATCGCGGCCGATTCGACGGGACCAAAGAACCTTGCTCTTACGCTCACACGTGCAAAGATCGAGGAACTAATCTCGCCAGTAATTGAGAGATGCAGGCACCCGATGATGCAGGCGATGCAGGATTCTAAACTGGAACCGAATCAGATCGACAGAATAATTCTGGTGGGCGGCCCGACCAGAATGCCGATCGTAAGGAATTTTGTGGAAAAGATTCTGGGTAAACCGGCAGAACGGGGTGTCGATCCGATGGAGTGCGTAGCAATGGGTGCTGCAATTCAAGGAGCAGTTCTTTCAGGCGAGGTCACGGACATACTCCTGCTCGATGTTACTCCCCTTTCACTTGGAGTCGAGACTATGGGTGGTGTCTTCACGAAGATCATTGACAGAAACACGACTATACCGACAAAGAAGAGTCAGATTTTCACCACCGCTGCGGATTTCCAAACATCAGTCACCGTGCATACTCTTCAAGGAGAAAGAGCGATGGCAGCTGACAACGTTTCTCTTGGAAACTTCAATCTGACTGGCATTCCACCCGCGCCAAGAGGCGTGCCGCAAATTGAGGTTGCGTTCGATATCGATGCCAACGGTATCTTGAATGTCTCAGCCAAAGACATGGCGACAGGCAAGCAGACAGGAATCACCATCACCGCATCAACAAAACTTTCTGACAAAGAAAAGGAGCGCATGGTGAAAGAAGCCGAGCAGTATGCAGAGGCAGACAAGAAGAAACGCGAAGAGGCTGAAATCAAGAATCAGGCAGATAGCTTACTCTACACCGCAGAGAAGACAAAGGCAGATCTGAAGGACAAGATACCGGCAGACTTACTGACGAAGGTTGACAATGCAGCTAAGGAACTCAAGGATGTAATAGGTACCGAGAACATAGATGCAATAAAGCAAAAAACTGAAGCTCTTAGCAATGTCCTAAAGGAGATCGGAACGGTGGCGTATCAACAAGCAGCAGCTGCAAGTGCTGCAGGCACCGCGGAGCAATCCAAAGGTGGAGAACAGAAGGTTGTTGACGCAGAGTACAAAGTCGATTCTGAATCGCAGAAGAAAAGCTGACCGAAATGTCAACTGAAAAACGGGACTACTACGAAGTTCTTGGTGTGCCGAAGGATGCCACCAAGGATCAGATCAAGATATCATACCGTAAGCTTGCCATGCAGTATCACCCGGACAGAAACAAGTCTGCGGGCGCGGAAGAGAGATTCAAAGAGATCTCTGAAGCTTACGCCGTTCTCTCCGACGATGCAAAGAGGGCCCAGTACGACAGGTTCGGACACGAAGGAATACAGGGTAGATACACGCCAGAGGACATCTTCAGAACGGCAAACTTTGAAGAAATACTGAGAGACCTCGGTTTCGGCGGCTTCGGCGGTTTCGGCGGCAGCATCTTTGACATGTTCTTTGGGAACATGACCGGTTCGGGCCGTGGGGCCCGCCGCGGAGCCGATCTGAGATATGATCTTGATTTGACGCTTGAGCAGGTGTCCACAGGCCTTACGACCGAGATAGAGATACCTAGGACAGAGAGATGTCCAACGTGCAAGGGATCAGGTGCCAGACCGGGTAGTTCTCCAAGAGTCTGCACCGAGTGCGGCGGCCGTGGACAAGTGCAGAAAATAAATTCAGCAGGATTTGCACAATTTGTTAGGATTGAAACGTGTCGGCTTTGCAGGGGAAAAGGAGAGATTTTGGACAACCCATGCAGAGACTGCAAGGGTCGAGGAACCATCCAAAGAACTCGCAAGATGTCTGTAAAAGTCCCTGCTGGGATTGACGACGGCGCGTCCCTGAGGCTAAGGGGTGAAGGTGATGCTGGAGAAAGTGGTTCGACCGCAGGTGATCTCTACGTCGTATGCCACATCACGCCTCACAAATTCTTCGCAAGACAAGAGAGCGATTTGGTTTGTCAAGTACCAGTGGATGCAATCAGCGCAGCGCTTGGAACTACTGTGCGAGTACCAACGATTGATGGTAGCACGGTGGAACTAAACGTACCGGCAGGCACTCAAAGCGGGACTGTACTCAAACTCAAGGGCAAGGGGATGCCGACGCTGGGAAGTGCCAGTCGCGGGAATCAGCTCGTGACAATTAGTGTCACTGTTCCCACAAAGTTGTCCGAGAAGCAAAAAGAACTACTGAAGCAGTACAAGCAATTTGATGACGAGAAAAAGTCTGGATTCCTTCACTTTTAGGAATCCGCCTCTCAACTGCTCTTTGCACGCATGATCTTGGTTCGACCGAGTACTCTCCAATACTCAACTTCGACGCCGGAACCAAGCTTTGATTTCACTTCTTCGTCCGTCGGCATTGGCACATCAAAGGTCTCGAACGTCTCGAGGTCCATCAACTGAACACTAGTGGGGCCCAACGAAACTACTTGCCCTGATTTCTTTTCGATTAAGGGAACTTCAACATTGGTTGACACAGGCGAAACCAGACTCCTCTTGACTCCATCAAAGACACCGATGCCTACCACACGAGCTTTTGCTGCGCCATGTTTTCCTGGTTTGCTTTTGTCGTACTCGACGATTCTGCACGGTTCTCCGTCGATTATGATGTACGAACCTTCTTTACAGCTTCCAAGATCAACAGGCTTGCTCATTTGTTCACACGATACGTCTCCAAAAATCCAGTAGTACCGTATTTAACCTTAATCGTGCCAGAGTCTTGTACGCGAAGTATTGGAACAAATCACGATGCTTAAATCGAGACGCTGATTCTAAACTAATTGGATTATTTTTGTCTGAACTACGTAAGAGATCAGTCAGAGGTCCTTTGTTCTGAAGATATCCAAAGTCGGGTTGATATCAAAAGAAGGCCACGGCGAGGCAAAACTCGTGGCCAAGGATATTGCAGAAATATTACTAGAGAGCGGTTTCGGCGTTGCGAGCTTTCCAAACATTCACGCAAAGGGCGTTGAACGCGTCCCTTCCGTGAAGGAATTGGCCAAGCTCAAGCTCGATCTTGTAATAACCGTTTCCGGAGACGGCACCATTCTGAAACTCATGCGTTTGCTTGACAGTTCTATCCCTTGCTTGTGTGTCAACGTTGGAGGGCGTGGTATTTTGGCTGAAATCAAGCCTGATCAAGCAAGAATTGCGATAGAAAAAATAAAGAGAGGAGATTTCAGAACAGAGAAGAGACTCAGAATAAGACCGCAACTGGATAACAAGCAACTGCCTCCTGCCCTAAACGAAGTGTACGTTGTGAGACAGTCCCTTTCAAAGACACCGACATTTTCTATCGACTTGGACCAGGGTTCAACGTTCACACAACGAATGGATGGCGTCATAGTTAGCACACCAACTGGTTCAACTGGCCATGCTTACTCGTATGGAAGCCCCTTCGTATCTGGTTCTCTCAATGTCTTCATGTTGACTCCGGTTGCACCACTCAAGAGGTTCCCTGCAATCGTGGCTGCTGCCTCGAAGGTCCGAGTGTTGGCAAACTATGGATTACAACTTGTCATCGACGGCCAGGACGTTTTCTCACTTGAAGCAAACAAGTACGTCTCATTCAAGAGACACGAGCGGGACGCCGTGTTTGTTCGATTCGACCGTGCGGGTCCGTACAGGCAGCTGAAGAACCTTGGTTTCGATTGAAATACTGATGCAGTCTCTTGCGACCAGCGAAAAGTTTGATAAGGCGGCACGAACCACACAAAGGTCGTGTCAACTGAAGCACGCGAGAGCATTTCTGGTCGCAAGAGCAGGCTCGTTCTAGGGTTCTGTATGCCGTGAGTCTTTGGATGCTTTTCGATCAGTCGTCTGAATAGTTATTGTGCAGGTATTCGAAAAGACTAATGGCTCAACAATTTCTGGTTCTGGATACTACCGCATTCTATGCCGGTGTCCCCTACACCAACACAACCGAGAATCTAGTAACGACGCCCGACGTAATTAGCGAAGTTTCGAATGAAAGGACACGTTCTCTAATCGCGCTTTCCAAGATAAATGTCCTGCAGTCAACACCACAGGACTACAAGCGGGTAAAGGAAGCAGCACGGATCACAGGCGACAGCGGATTATCCAAAGCAGATCTCAGTGTGCTAGCGCTTTGCCTATCCATAAACGCTGAAGGAAACGAGGCGATACTGCTTTCGGACGACTTTGCAGTTGAAAACGTCGCTTCGCGCTTGGGAATCAAGGCGCGCCCACTGATGACTAGTGGCATCAAGACAGCGACTCAATGGGTTTTCTTTTGCCCCGCCTGCGGGAAGAAATATGAAAAGCAGAGGCTCGATTGCCTTGTTTGCGGAACAAAGCTTGAACGCAGACTCAAAAAGAATTGAATTTGGGAGTCGGGCTCTTCAGTTTGTTTTTGACTCCGATGTTCAAGATCATCGAAGTCAAGTACTCTATGTATCTGGAGAGCTTGAGGCTTCCTAGGTAAAGCGGGCGTAAACCTTCGATTCTGGAAATGAGATCGGCTACTGCTACATAGGTTTCTGGTTCGTCACACGCGACGAGAACATCAGAAGATATCGCGCGCTCTTTGTACAACACGTTTGCTGGAACTGTTTGAAATGCTGTGGCCACTTTAACAGACTTTGGAACAAGCTCCTTGATCTGCTCTGATATAGATGAGCCAGCCATGTCCGGAATGAATTCGTCCCCTGATTTTGTTATCGGAGCTACTGCGGATATCAATATCTGATTTCCGCGGAATGAATCGGAAAGATGTTTGATAGTGTCGATTACTTTGTCATGAGGAACTGTTGCGATTACAAAGTCGCAATATCTGACCACTTCGATGTTGTCCGAGGCTACCAAGTGGCTCTTGAGGTGCTCTTTTCCTCCTTTTTCTGACAAGATCTGGCGTATCGTGGCTTCTGCCTTTGATTTTTCCCGCGAACCTAGTAAAATTCTGTCATAGTGTTTTGCCAAGTGAATCGCGAGTGCTGTGCCGAGATCACCGGTTCCACCCAACAGTCCTACGGTTTTCAACTTGCATACCAGCCTCTCTATGATTAATTTACTTTCCGCACACGATACGATAATACTTCGATTCGAAAGACAGAATCGCAGGCAAGCGTTAATAGTGCAGATATGAAAATTGAGACATTACTTCCGGGGATCTTGAAGTTTGCCAATATCGCAAGGACTGAAAGCAGGTCTGGCTGCCGGCGTCGTCTACGGGCTGATGATTGGCATTCTTCACGTATCATTCATAGCTGCTTGCAGCACCGATCAACTTGCGTACATCACTCAACAGATAGCAACTCGCAATTTGCAAAATGTCACTGCGCAACAGATCTACTCAACAGACCTCGTTGTGCTTCCAATTTACTGGGGTCTCGGAGCAATGATACTGGGAGTATTGTACGGGGTAACCTTCGGTTTGCTTTACAAGTCCATTCCTGGGGTTGACTCTCGGAAAAAGGGTATCTTCCTTAGCATTGCGGTGTTTGGAATTGGCTTCTTTATGGGGCTTCCAGGATATGGGATTGCTTGCACTCCGGCCTTCATGTCTTTCCTGCCACTTGTCTTGAGCGTCCCAATTTCTCTCGCTTTTGGATATCTCTTGGGTGTCTTTTACGACAGCTTTGGACGGTTAGCCAAGGAAGAGAAAGAGGAAGAAAGAAACAGGTCTGCTACAAACTCCTAACCTTGCACAACCCCGATAGTTTGGTCTTTGCCACAGCTCGTGGCAAAGCATAATTGTTCGATAGACCGATCTTGAAGTTGTCTCGGATTACTTTTGAGACAAGAATAGAGATGAATGATAGTATGAGCAAGTCCGATTTCAGAGTCGAGAAAGACTTCCTTGGCGAAGTCAAAGTTCCTACTGACGCGTACTATGGCGTACAGACTTTTCGCGCAGTTGAGAATTTTCCAATAAGCGGGCTGAAGCTACCTCGCGAATTCATTCGAGCGCAAGGCATCATAAAATATTCTGCAGCAAAGGCAAACATGAGCGTTGGACGATTGGACAAGAAGATAGGCGAAGCAATTGTTCAAGCGGCAAGAGAAGTCATTGACGGCAAGTTTGATTCCAGTTTCGTAGTTGACGTCTTTCAGGCTGGCGCTGGCACTTCTCAGAACATGAATGCAAACGAGGTCATCGCCAATCGAGCGCTGGAAATACTAGGAAGCACTCGCGGAAGCTACAAGATAGTTCATCCCAACGATCATGTGAACATGGCACAATCAACTAATGACACAATCCATGTTGCAATCCACATTGCTGGTCTTGAGAGTGTTGTGCGTGATCTCCTGCCTGCTTTGAAAGTGCTGCACGCTTCTCTCAAAAGGAAATCTGAGGAGTTTGAGGATTACGTCAAGATAGGACGAACTCATTTGCAGGATGCTGTTCCGATTACAGTTGGGCAGGAGTTCGGAGGATACGCAAGCATGATCGAACACGGCATCAAGAGGGTGGAACGTGCGAGCGAGGGACTGCGCGAACTGAATTTCGGAGGAACTGCTGTCGGAACAGGTCTTAACGCACATCCAAGGTTCTCAGAACTTGCGATAGCTGAGGTTTCCAGTATCACCAATATCTCATTCAGAAAGGCCGATGATATGTTCGAATCCACGCAGAATCTGGATGCAATCGTGGACATGAGCGCAGCCCTAAAGGTGGTAGCAGTAAGTTTCACAAAGATAGCTAACGATTTGCGATTGCTATCTTCGGGCCCGGCAGCCGGATTGGGAGAGATAACTTTGCCGAGCGTTCAACCCGGCTCCTCTATAATGCCTGGAAAAGTGAACCCGAGCATTGCTGAAATGTTCAACATGGTCGCCATGCAGATAATAGGGAATGACATTACGGTAATGATGGCTGGTCAGGCCGGACAGCTCGAGCTGAACGTGATGATGCCGGTAGCTGGATGGAATTTGCTGAATTCAATCATCATTGCAGCGAACTCAGCGCGGGTCTTCGCCACAAAGTGCATCGACGGCATCACGGTCAACAAGGAAGTGTGTCTTCGGTATGCAGAGCTAAGCAGTGCGCTTGCGACAGCGCTCTCGCCAAAGATAGGTTACGAGAAATCGGCCGAGATTGCGAAGAAATCTGTTGCCACTAAGAGGTCGATTAAGGATCTCGCAAGGGAGATGACGAATCTCTCAGAACAGGAGATTGAGAATCTGCTTGACCTTAAGCGAATGACGACGAACAAAGAATAAGCCTTCAAACGTTCAAGATCCTTTCTAGTTCGTAGCAGAGTCGTGCTGTAACCACGTGTGCAGGCAGAGACGAGTCGGATATTGAGACTATTCGATCGAAGAGATTGCGTGAACTCTCTTTGAAGTTTCCATGAGCGAATCCACCAACCACCCAGGCAGTACTTTGTTTCTTCGAATTTGTCTCCTTTGTCAAAATACTGAAATCGGCAGGGATGCCTTTGCTGGAAAGCAAAATCGTTTCATCCACGGAAAGTGAAGACAATAGCTCCTTGATAGACTGATTTTTTTTCAGTTCGAAATGGTTCTTTTCGGATTGAACCTGTCTTTCGGTCAGCACTTTCGAAATCACACCACAGAATCTCTGCAATGTTCTCGGAACTCGGACGTGTCTTCCGACCTTGATGGTCTGTTCGCCGATGGTGTGAATTACTACCTGTATTTTGTCATTCATGTACAAAGGTGTACTTGTGATGTCCAGAAGCGCAAAATGCACAATGTCTGGCCGCCCTCGTTTTTGCGGATTCTCCAACTTGTTTACAATCTCGTGATGGAAGTTGTCGTCCAGCATCTGGAATTGCGGCATCACGCCAAATCTGACCTGGACGTCTTTGCAACATCGGGTGTGCCAGTACTTTTTCGGAACAATCTCAAGTGAGGATTCCTCGAGAACTATCGTGTTGACTGAGTCTGTCAAGCAGCCCTTTCTGAGTAGATTTGCATGATAAGCGTTGTCCGAAAGCACAAATAGCCAAACGCCGAAATGGCTTCCCACTACGAGTATCTGGCGTGTTGTGCTCTTGAGCTCTGTTCAGTCAGTTGTTCCACAAAAAGTGTATCTCGAAGGCCATGGCTGTTCTGCCAGTTTCGCAGATACGGAAATCCTGCGTGGAATAGTTTCAGAAGGTGGCTACGAACTGGTCGATGATGAATCGTGTGCTGACATCAGCATCCTTGTCACTTGCAGCGTGAAGAGCGTAACTGAACAGCGTATGCTCAGTCGTATCAAGGACCTTTCAAGCGGCAATAGGAAGTTGATTGTTGCTGGATGTCTACCAAAGGCCGAACCGGAAAAGATTCAACGCTTGGATAACAATCTAAGCTTGTTAGGCCCTGGGAATCTCGATTCCATTCTTCCAACGATTGAGGCAACTCTCGCCGGAGAAAAAATGGTCTCCTTGAGTTCGAACAAACTTGTGAAACTGGGGCTTCCCAGAAGTCGTCTAAACAAGATCGTAGGAATTGTTGAGATTTCATCAGGGTGCCTGAGTAGCTGCACTTTCTGCCAGGTAAAACTTGTGAAGGGCACCGTGTTCAGCTATCCCGAAGATCAGATTGTCGAGGAAGCCAGAATGTTGGTGTCCCAAGGAGCGAAGGAGATATGGCTCACATCTACAGACAATGCTGCTTACGGTCGAGATACGAAGACAACCTTGCCTTCTTTGATTAGAAAGATATCTTCGATTCCCGGCGAATTTATGATTCGAGTGGGAATGATGAACCCGCTTCTCACAGATTCGATTCTCGAGGAACTGGTCGATTGCTTTCAACAGGAGAAGGTTTACAGGTTCTTGCATCTTCCGGTTCAATCCGGAAGCGATAGGATCCTCAGACTCATGCAAAGGGGATATACGATCGACGATTTCTACAGGACTGTTGACGTATTCAGAAGATCGATACCAACTATCACACTCAGCACTGATATCATCGTCGGATTCCCTACGGAAAGCGAAACAGACTACATGGAATCGATGGCCCTTTTGAGAAAGGCAAAGCCGGATGTTGTGAATTTGTCCAGGTATGGGGCGAGGCCTGGAACCAAGGCGGCCGCGATGGATTCTCAGGTCTCTAGCGAAGTTGCCAAGTCCAGATCCACCGAAATGACTGCCTTCGTGAAGAAGATTGCCAGAGAGAAGAATGAAAAATGGGTCGGATGGGAAGGAGATGTTTTGATCGACGAGTCGGTGAAGAATGCTTTCGTGGGACGAAATTATGCTTACAAACCGTGCGTGATGAGCACGAAAGACATTCTCGATGACTGCCCTCTCGGGTCGTGGACGCGCGTCAGAGTTTATGGAGCTACTGCTTCGACTTTGAGAGCAGAACCAATTCGGAAGCCCGATCTGAGGGAAACAAATTTGACATGCGTTTGAAAATTAGCTGAGCATCGGAATTAAAATCAAATGGTATTTCTCTCGACCCAGATTCCTCATCTTGTCAGACAGAGTAATGCGTCTAACTGATTTTCCTTACTCGAACCCGGGTTACGGGAGAAAAGTCGCAGTGGTCGGTATTGGTAGTGCTGGCTGTAGGATTGCCAATCAACTCTCAAAGGAGAGCAGGCTGCTGGAACACTTTGTGTATTTGTCTTGCGACGAGCACGATGTCGCAAATATCACAAAGGGCGAGAAGATCTTGTTAGATGCAACATTGAATGGCGAGTCATCTCCGTATGTTGTACGAGGAATCGCGAGTTCAAAGCTTCCCGAAATCAAAAGAAACTTCAGCGACAGCGAGATCGTTTTCATCATTTCTGGACTGGGAGGATCAGTTGGCTCAGGGCTCGCTCCATTGATAGCAAGAGAAGCGCGGTCAAAGGGCGCGGTAACTATAGCGATAGTAGTAATGCCGTACAATTTTGAAAAGTCGAAACACTTTTTCGCCGGAGGAGCATTGAGACAGCTTAAGAGCGTGGCCTCAGGGGTTATTGTAATCGATAACGACGAACTGCTTCAGGAACAAATTCCTATCATCGATGTCTATTCTATTGTGAATCAAAAGATCGCGCTTGCTCTGAACAAACTATTTGGATCAGCAGAGCAGCATGAGTTCAGCTTTGGTCTTGGCAAACTAGTGAATTTCCTAAGAACCAATTCTTACAGTGTGCTATGTTTTGGCGATTCGGGTGTATCTGAATACAAGCAGGCAGTCATGAGCGCGGTCAACCATTTCGATCGTACTGTGGATGTGAGGGAGGCCTCGAAATCCATTGTTCACCTGTGCACGGACAAGTCAATCACGCCAGGAGAACTCATGAATTCCATCGGCGGATTATCTGGAGTGATGGGCAACGGCTCCATGCAGATAGAGTACGGTCTCTCTGCAAATTCGACTACTTGCTCAACGGCGATTATCGTCGCGACTGGTTTCACGACGACGAAATTCGACAGATACGATCCGGTAGACGCTGCACTTGGTGCAGATTCCTTAAACCTTGATGCCGACTTGGAAAGCCGCGTGGCATTCGACTCGCTTCTGCCAGATTTGGAACTTGATTGATCATACCACATAACAGATTATGTACGACGTTGTTTTCGTCGGCCTGTGTGGTAGCAATTGCTGGCACGTAGAGGTCTGTCCAACGAAACCACCCTAAAACGATTCAAAAAGTGGATGCAAGACAATTGTCTGAACGAGGATGATCTTGATGGAATAGACATCGAGGCGGAGTTTGGAAAGGATTTATCGTATAGTGAAGCAATTGAGCTTGCATTGCACAAATTTCCTTCGATGTGGAGGGAGGATTCGGTGGAAAGATATGAAAACAAACCAAAGCAAATAATCTTCGTGAAGGATCTGGTCCAAAAAATCATAGCCGGACAAGTTCAAGTCACTTATCGAAAGACCCCCAAAGTGGGCATGTATTATGTCATTGAGAACAGATTCAAGCAAAAGTCAGACACGGCGAAGTTGCTAATCGAGTTCTATCAAACTGATCGCGTGGATCCGTATAATCTGTCCGACGAGGAAGCCAATCTCGCGGGTGTTGAGAATGCCGAGAAGATACGTGAACTCTTCGTAAAATGGTACGGTTCTCCTTTGCCTTCTTTGTACCGCAACTGGTTTAAGGTCAAGGAACTACAGAATGCCTAAGTAGAGGATTAATCCTCTTTCTTTGGCTTTTTGGTAGCAGTCTTTCTAGGTTTCTTCGCGGCAGGCGCCGACTTGGCTGGAACCTCCTCTTTCTTCTCTGGCTCTGCTTCGGCTAGTTTCTCTTCCACTTTAGCCTCGACAGCTGCTACTTCGGTCTTCTCTTCCTTCTTTTCTACCTTCTTCGGTAGAGAAATCGTCACGACGCCGTCCTCATCTTTCTCCATTCTGACCGTTATTCTGCGCGGCGGTTTGGTTATTCCTCTCTTCCAAAGTTCTTCGTTTAGATTGGTATCTATCTTGATCTCGGACGATTTCATATGCTTCTCCGCGTATTCTTTCAGGATGTTGACTGCACGTCGCGTTCTCTTGTGTCGGGCAGTAATCCATGCCCGCGAGAGTGGCACTGTGTAGACTCGTTCAAGCTCTGCTTTTTGTTCTGACATCCAATTCACCTTACTTTACCTTGAGTTTCTGGCGTCTCCACTGCCTCTGCTGGGGATGCGTACGCACTTTCTGCTTAGTCTTGGCAATGACCCACGTGGGGACGGGATAGGCCTGCCTGCGCATCTTCAACAGTCGTTTCTTCACTCCGGATGTTTTCTTGCTCATTTCGACATTCACTTATTTCCAATTTATCTTGAATTCTCTCTTCGGTTGCTGTAGCTGTCCGAGCATCTGTTTTAGTTCTTCATCACTAACTTGGTGTCTCAGCCGACCAGAAGCCGCGAGCTGGAATATCTGGTTTTCTACCGACGCAGCCAGTTCCGGTTTCACCATTCTGATATTATTTAATCTCTCCCGCGCATCTACGGCGAAGACAACTCGAAGCATTTGCTCTCTCGCTAGTTTAGCCTGTTTTTCTTGTTCAACCTGAACCTGTTTGTCAGGGATTCTGGAATCCTGATTTTGGTCCTCGCTCAATTCGTCTCACCGTTTCCATATTCAGATTGACGTCACGCAAATTTCTAGCTTTCTGAACATGCTACAGGTATGTCAGAGATAGCGAGCTAGGACTGGCTTTTCCTTTGCCAGTTCTTTGAGGACCTCAGTGCTGTGACGATCGACAAGACTGACGCCTTTACCAGTAAGTATCCTCCCTCGTCTTCCTTGTTTTGCAACCAGGCCGGCTGCTTCAAGTTGCTGCAAAGCCTTCCTAATGGAAGCTCCACCGGCGTCACGATGGTGACCAACTGCGTAGCTTACCTCTTTTCTTCCGCCATAATCAATCTCTAGTTGCGATAGCCCCACAGGTCCGTGGATGTAGATCTTCCTCAGGAGGGAAGCACATCGAGTATACCACCAGTCTTTCTCAATGGGTTGACGGAGAGCGTGCGACCCAGTTTTTACAAAGGTCGCCCACTGTGGCGGGGAGACTTGCGAAACATGTCTCAAATGCTCGGCTAGCTTTGAAATTAGTAGATCTTGCGGCACATCATAAGCGGTTGTCATTCTTCGACTCAAACTCCGATTATCAGTATCTTCGAATAGTACGGCCCTTTCCCAAAGGCCGTATATAAATAGCAACATCAGGCCGGGGGACCGAAGACGTATCGATACGTGCTACCACAATGCAGACACGTGATATTGAGGCTCTTCCTCTTCTTGCTAAACCTGTATCTGGCGTAGCCCGGAGGAACCATGAACTTTTTGCATCTATGACAAAAGAGAAGCCTCCAGTGTCCGAGCCTGGCAGTAGTCTTCGTTGACAGGTTCCAGGCCATAAGTGCCTGCCTTTCGGCAAGAACGGAGTCAGATGCGGCCAATCGAGTCGCAAGTTCCATCATCCTCGTAATATGCTCCGAAGCGGTTTTCTTCTGTTCCTTTTTGCGCTCTCCCTTGTAGCGCCTGCGGCCATGGCCTCTCGTTGGCATGTCAATACGGCGCCTTCAATTATTGGAAACGTTTTCGTTCCAGTTTAGAACCATCGTCATGGGATGGGAAGCTTTTAACTCATCAAGTCGACCGATCGCAGTGTTCTTCGGTGACATCAGAAGCTGTTCCTTATTCCTCAGGGCTTCCTTTGCAATGCTATTCATTGTCTCTGCATATTCCTGAAGATTTTCTAGAGTTTCTGTTTCAGTCGGCTCGATCATCAACGCCTCGTTCACTATAAGCGGGAAGTATGTGGTCGGAGAGTGCTTTCCTGAATCAAGGATGGCCTTCGCAACATCTCCAGCGCTGACTCCACTTTTCTTTTTCAGCGGAGAGGAACTCACCACAAACTCGTGTTTCCTTGGCAATCCGGAAGAAAATGGCGCAGAATATGCCTCCGCGTCCAGAAGCGAGAAAAGATAGTTTGATGCAAGCACGGCCTGCTCAGAGGCTGTTTTCAGTCCTTCAGCACCTAGCGAAAGTATGTAGCAGTAGGCTCTGAGAAGCACTCCGCAGTTGCCGTAGAAGGATTTGATTTGACCTATGCTTTTCGGTATGTCGTAGTCCAGTTGGAAGCCAGATTCAGTACGCGAAATCGCCGGAATAGGCAAATAGTCTGCAAGATAAGCCTTGACTCCGAGAGGTCCGGCGCCTGGTCCGCCTCCACCATGAGGAGTCGCGAATGTCTTATGCACATTGATGTGTACGATGTCAAAACCCATGTCTCCAGGTCTAACGCGGCCCATAAGCGCGTTCATGTTCGCGCCATCGTAATACATCAGCCCTCCAGATTCGTGTATGATTTTGCTGACCTCGACAATCTCTCTTTCAAAAATTCCAAGAGTGTTAGGCACGGTGAGCATCATGCCAGCAGTTTTCTCTGTTACTACTTCTTTGACAGCTTCAGTCGTTACTATTCCGTCTTTGGAGGACGGTATCTTAACCACTTTGAAGCCTCCCATAGCCGCACTCGCGGGGTTAGTGCCATGTGCTGAGTCAGGAACCAACATCTCATCCTTTTCGCTCCCGGAGTCTTTCAGATAGTTTCGCATAATTAGGGCTCCGACATACTCTCCTTGAGCCCCGGCCGCGGGTGCTAAGGAGAACCTATCCATGCCAGCTATTTCGGAAAGCATTTCGCCCAATTCGTAAAGTATTTCAAGAATTCCTTGTATTGTGCTAGGGTCTTGATATGGGTGAAGATAGGATAATTTGGGATTCCTGGCTATCCTTTGAGAGACCTTGGGATTATACTTCATGGTGCAACTTCCTAAGGGGTACATTCCAAGATCTATAGCGAAATTCATCTGAGACAGCCTCATGAAGTGTCTCACTACTTCAGGTTCGGACATTTCTGGAAGTTTTGGAGGTTCTGTTCTAATCATTTTTCTGGGAAGATCTAAAATGGGATCTCCATAATTCCGAATCTCGGGGGAAAGTTCGGGGAGCGAAAATCCTATTCTACCACTCTTCGACAGTTCCTTGAGGAGAGGTTCTCGCCAGATCGCTTGTCTGAAAGTCGTCAATGCTTCTCCCTCTCTATCTCCTTTACTGAGCGAACGAGCTGCTCAATATCACTCGGCGTATGAATTTCCGAAAACGAGAAGATGGACACATCTTTCAGATTTTCATAGAAGCGCTCTAAGGGCAATCCTCCCAAGATCTTCTTGTATGCAAGTCTGTGAGCAAGTTCGACAGACGATGCCGAAGTTTTCACACTCACTTCACCAAAGAACGGTCCGTTAAAGAATCGTGCATCAATGCCCTCTTCTGCAAAACGCTTGGCAGCGTAATGAGAGTTTGCCACAATTTTCTCACCAATCTGTTTCATGCCCTGTGGACCCATGAGTGTGAGGTAGATGCTGACTGCCAGGGCAAACAGCGCTTCGTTAGTGCAGATGTTGGAGGTCGCATGTTCCCTACGGATGTGTTGCTCTCTAGTCTGAAGGACCATAGTGAACCCACGGGCAGTTCTGTCCTTCGAGGTGGTCATGCCGATTAGGCGTCCTGGCATCTGCCTGAGGAATGTGGGATCTCTTCTAGTTGCAAAGATACCGATGAGCGGTCCTCCAAAATTGGAATAGAGGCCAAGTGGCTGACCGTCTCCGACCACAATATCTGCGTCGTATGAGCTCGGCGGCCTTAACAGACCTAGCGTCATCGGGTTTACGCCGACCATTACGGTCGCGCCCTTCGAATGGCAGATTTGCGAGATTTCATCGGCCGAATCCTCGATTATACCAAAAAAGTTTGGATTCTCAAAGTAAACAGCAGACACATCATCGCTTATCTTTGATCGAAGTGAGTTGAGATCGATACGGCCACTTCTGTCGTAATCGACGACTTCGACGTTCATTCCGAGAGGATATAGGTATGTCCTGAGCACTTCCAACCTGTCTGGAGAGACATTGCCTCCGACCAGCATCCGACTACGCCCATTGATGCGGTGCGCCATTCTTCCTGCTTCTCCCAATGCTGTTCCCCAATCGTACATCGAGCTATTAGCGACATCCATGCCTGTGAGCTCGCAGATTTGACTCTGATACTCGAAAAGCCCTTGCAACATTCCTTGACTGATTTCTGGCTGGTACGGAGTATAAGCAGTGTAAAACTCACCTCGAGATAGAATTTCATCTATGACTGATGGAACATAGTGTAACCAGTTTCCGCCTCCAAGAAAGCACAAGTATTCTGGCGCACTCGCGTTTTTGGAAAGTTTGGAATCTACAAATCTCTCTAATTCGAAGTCACTCAAAGCACTTGGTATCTTCATTGGACTCTTGAGCCGGACGTCTTCTGGAACGTCTGAGAAGAGCTCATCAACGCCTTGCAAACCAAGCTTCTGTAACATCAGTCGCGTGATATCCTCCGACGAATTCGGGAGGAACTTGTGAACGACCATCGCTGTTACCTGTGTCTCTTGGGTTCGAATGATTGTTGTTCGATTAAAAGTCTAACTTGATTCAGTCCATCTCAAGCAAGATCAGAACCCAGATCAGATCAAACCGAGAGAAAGTCTTTAAAACTGATCTGCGATTCGCTGTCTTTTGCTGGAGTATTGACGATGCGCCTAGGGACGCCTCTTTTGTTGGCGTTTGTTGCTTTTCTTATTCTCGGTTCTATGCTACCGCTTGGAACCTTCTCTCATGCCGCTAGTACGCCAAATCCAAGCGGATACTCGCTTAACAGCAACGTAAATTTCAACACCTTCGGCCAGTTCATGGTAAATGAGACGATACATGAGTCGACCAATAGTTCGAATGGAATTAACTCGGTAACATTCGGCTTCCCGCAAGTGTTCAAAGGACACATAACTGCGCTCAGTTCGAGTGCATATGCAAACTCGGCCTCGATACCAAGTAGCGTTTCCACCTCCACTTCTAACGGTACATTGTATTTGACGGTCAATCTGCAGTCTTCATTGCAGCCAGGAGTGAATGGAACGATCAATCTAGGTTTCTACGTGGTTGACACATTTCAAGCGGTGAATACAACTAACTATTCCGCGCCAATTCTCTTCAACCCTTCTGTGAACATCCCGGTTGACAATGTCGTGTCTTCAATAGTTCTTCCGTACTTGACCACACACATAGCAAACTCCACCATAATGCAGAACGCCGGTTTTTCCCATACGGTTGGAACGAATGCCACATACGAGTCTTGGAACTTTTCTGGCTCTAATGTTTCAAGCATCGTGCGATGGGCTAATGTTTCTATCTACTCTGATTCTTCAAGTTCCGGCTCGGTTGACTTCACGAGCGTTACACGACATCTGTCGGTGAGCACCAGCGGGCAGGTAATCGTAACAGACACAATCGTACTACGGAACAACGGTCTGAACACTTTGTCAATTCTGCCTTACACACCTTTGACAAATTCGACTTCTTTAACTGTCGTGCCGTCCAGCGACCCGCCTCTCAGCAACATCGCTCCAACTACCTTGACGGGAGGAGATTTGGATCTGAATTCGATGAATCGTGCTGTTGAACCGAGTAGTTCAGAAACAATTATTCTCCAATACCCGCTGGGTCAGCAGTATTGGAATTATTCAGGTGGCGAGTATCACGTAGATCTCCCAGCTACGTCTCCTGTGGCTGCATTGGTCAATAATTTTGTGATAACCTCGAGTTTGCCATCGGGAGTTGTTCTCACGTCTCCTTCGCTCTCTTTGGGCGGTCATAACACAACTGCCCTTGGAGCGAGTGCCGAATTCTCATACCGGTTAGGCGTCGGTTCTGCCATTGGAAATGCTCTTCCAATTGCTAGCATGCTGTTCATCGGGGTCCTTTTGATTGGTATCGTCTTTAGGCCCAAGGAAGAGTCGAAGGAAGACCTTGGTATATTTGATGCAATGGTCCGAGACCTTGAGGACAAAGTATCAGGCACGAATGACATTCTTTCGGAATTGAAAAGCAAGAATATGAACATTGGCAGAAATGACTTGACAGTGGCCCGTGATAGGATTGAAGAATTTAGACAGAAGACTGGGTCAAAACTTGCATCAATCAGATCGCAAATCCCGTCTGTGAGCTCCTCTGTGCAATCTGGGCTAAACGAGGTACTGTCAAATGACAGAGAATTTGACCGGGTTGTGAGAGAATTGCTCAACAACTACGACCAGTTCATTTCAAAGAAGATGAAAGAAGACACCTTCGCTCGGCTTCAGCAAAATGGTGAAAAGAGAATGCAACAGGTCACCAACGCCTTGTTGGATCGGGTCCATGACCTGCGCGAAGAATACGAGAGCGAAAGCTAACTCTGTGAACATCTTTCACTGGACTTCTACGGAAACATTGAATAGATAAATCTGGAATTTCGTGCTCCATCGGAAGTCAGAAGTAGTATTGTCTCGGGAGAAGGAATTACTGAGAAAACGGTTCTCTTCCGAGCCCGACAGATATTACAGGGTCGAACTGTTCAAGAACCAGGGCTTCATACGAAAACTATGCCCTACTTGCGGCGGCTACTTCTGGACCTTAGATGAAAGTAGAACTCACTGTCCTGAGCAACCGTGTCAAAATTACGAGTTCCTTGGTAATCCTCCAACTGCTCAGAAGCTTGACTACACCTCGGCCTGGAAGAAAATTGAAAATTTCTTTGAGAAGAAAGGACATAGGTCGGTCGCAAGGTATCCCGTAGTTTGTCGTTGGAGGCCTGATCTATTCTTTACTATTGCTTCCATTGTAGATTTCCAGCGCATCGAATCCGGGAAAGTTGTGTTCGAATTTCCAGCAAATCCATTGATAGTGCCACAGATGTGCCTTCGATTTCTGGACATTGGAAACGTAGGAGTGACAGGCCGGCACTATACTTCGTTTTGCATGGTGGGTCAGCACGCGCTGGCAAACGAGAAAGGATACTGGAAGGATCGCTGTATCGAGCTTGATTTTAGTTTACTCACAGAGGAATTCGGGATAGCTAAGGAGGAGATTGTTTTCAAAGAGGACGTATGGCTGGGCCCAGGTGCTTTCGGAAACAGCCTGGAGTATTACGTAAGAGGGCTGGAGCTTGGCAACGCAGTCTTTACTGCATACGAGGGTACTCCAGAGGATTACAAGGAGTATCGCGAGAAGGTTATTGACATGGGTGCAGGATTGGAGCGATTCGTCTGGATCACTCAGGGCACCTCCAACAGCTACGATGCAGTCTTCAAGGATGTACTTGGCAAGCTACACGAGAAGACTGGGATGAAACTCGAGATAGACCGGTCGATGGAAGAATACTTCAAGCTCGCCGGAACCCTTGATGTCGACGAGTTCAAGGGTGCCATCGGGAACTATGCGGATCTTGCAAGACGATTGAACTTACCTGAAGCAGAGCTTCGCAGAAAGATACGGTCGATGCAAGCGATCTATTCAATCGTCGACCACACCAGAACTCTACTGTTCGCGATTGCAGATGGCATGCTGCCGAGCAATGTTGGGGGCGGGTACAATCTCAGAGTCATACTTCGAAGGTCAGTAGATTTCCTTAACGAGCTTAAGCTAGACTTGGAGCTTTCGGATCTTACCAGATGGCATGCTGAGTCCATGCGAGAGATGTTTCCAGAGCTGCTGGAACATGATGAAGACGTTAGAACGATACTCGAAGTGGAACAGACTAAGTATTCTGATACGAGAACGCGAGCCAAGAAAATACTCGAAGGGCTGACAAAGAAGGGCAAGAAACTGAGCGAGGAACAAAGTGTTCAACTTTACGACAGCGAAGGAATCACTCCTGACCTCGTCAAGGCTGCAGGAATCGAGGCGGAGGTTCCAGTCGATTTCTACAACAGGATTACTGCAAGACACGTTTCGCAAAAACCTGAGGAAACTAAGGAAACGCTATCGGCCGGTGACGTGGCCCAGACGGTCATGATCTTCTATCAGGAGCGCGACAGATTCACTTTCGAAGCGAAAGTACTCAGGATTATTGATCGCAAATATGTGGTACTTGATCAGACAGCGTTCTACGCAAGATCAGGCGGGCAGGAACCAGACCATGGAACGATATCCGGAGCGAAGGTAATCGATGTCATAAAGTACAACAACGTGATATTTCACAGACTTGAAGACAATGTCGAAATAGGATTCGGCGAAGGAGATCGGGTCGATTGCGTCGTCGATTCCAGAAGGAGGTCGTTGATAATGCGGCACCACACCGCAACTCATATCGTCAATGGAGCAGCAAGACGCGTTCTTGGCCCTTGGGTGTGGCAGCATTCGGCTTTCAAGGACGAAGACATGGGAAGACTTGACATCACCCACTTTGCTCACCTCACAAGAGACCAAGTTCTCGAGATTGAGAGAATTTCAAACGAAGTTGTCCGAAGAAACCTTCCTGTGAGGATTATCACGATGCCCAGAGACATGGCCGAGCAAAAGTATGGATTCCGATTGTATCAGGGAGGAGTGGTTCCAATAAGGGATCTTAGAATCGTGAACGTTGAATGTTGGGATGTCGAAGCATGCGGCGGAACTCACTGCTCATCTACTGGAGATGTAGGATTGATCAAGATCACGAAGTCTGAAAGAATTCAAGATGGAGTTGAGCGACTCGAGTTCGTCGCCGGCGAAGCGGCAGTCGATTTCGTAGAAAACCAGGAATCCATAATCATAGAATCTTCGGCGAAGCTTGAAACCCCACAAGAGAAACTTTCTGCTTCAATTTCAAATGTGAAGAAAGATGCTGAATATGCTAGGAGGACTGCTAAACTGCTCGCTCGCAAACTTGCTGATTTGATGGTTCGAGAAATACAACGCATAAGTGAAGAGATTGGTTATGGAACAAGGTTGTATGTGTCCGCAATGGAAGAGGGTCTGGACTCGGAATATCATCTTACGGTTGGAGATAAGCTTTCGAAGGAAGATCCCTCACTGATCTATGTTGCAATATTTGAAGAGCAACAAAGATATCGCATCCTTGTCTTTTCAGGCGAAACGGCGCAAAGCAAAGGGGCAAAGGCCGGTATCCTCGTACGCGAGATTGCGAGGGCAATGGGTGGTTCTGGAGGAGGCGAATCGAGATTCGCTCAAGGGGGGTTAGTTTCAAGACCAGAGAAGATTCCAGATATCAAAGAGATTGTGTTAAATCTGGTAATGCAAGCAAAGTAGCTCTGTTCGATCAGATTACGTGTTTCGGATATGGACAAGAACGTAGAAGAAAAATGGATTAAGAGATGGAATGAGGAACGTGTGTTCGAATCCAATCCAGATCCAAAGCACAAGAAATTACTGGTGACCTTTCCATATCCGTACATGAATGGACCACTACACATCGGTCATGCTTTCACTTCAACGCGCGTTGATGTATACGCAAGGTACAAGCGAATGCAGGGCTACAATGTACTATTTCCATGGGCATGGCACTGGACTGGACAGCCTATAGTTGCGGCTGCTGAGCGACTGTCGAAAGGAGACAAATCCATGATAAAGGAATTTGTCGAAATTGACAAGATTCCGAAAGAAGAGCTTTCTAAATTCTATGACCCGAAATACATGGCCCAGTATTACACCGACTCTGGTCGGATTGCTCTAAAGCGTCTAGGATTATCAATCGACTGGAGGAGAGAATTCCACACTACCGACCTAGAACCAACTTTCAACAAGTTTGTGCTTTGGCAGTACACAAAACTCCGGCAAAAGGGCTTCGTCACAAGAGGGACTCATCCGGTGGTCTGGTGTCCCAGGGACCAAAGCCCGACTGGCGATCATGATAGGCTTGAGGGCCAAGGGGTCACCTGGGAAGAGTACACGCTAGTGCTTTTCCGGATAGAAGACTTAGTTCGAGGCACTGCTGTTTACCTGCCGGCAGCCACTTTCAGACCTGAAACAATCTTCGGGGTAACAAATCTGTGGGTAAATCCTGATTCTGAGTACGCAGAGATATTGGTCAACGGTTCTTCACATTGGATCGTCAGCAAAGATGCCGTCGAGAAGCTAAAGAACCAGCTAAAGAAGATCGAACTCGTTCGCGAGCTCAAGGGGCGGGAGTTGATAGGCAAACGCGTCAGTTATCCACTTGGAGACCAGCGAAAACTTGTTCTTCTTCCAGCAAATTTCGTTGATCCGAAGAACGGAACAGGCGTAGTATACAGCGTTCCTGCGCATGCTCCTATGGATTACATTGCTCTAAGAGATCTACAATCGAACAAGACTTTGCAGCAAGAGTTCGGACTTGACTCTAAAATTGTGTTGGAGATAAAGCCGATCTCTCTTATTACTATTCCGGGTTCGGGCGAGTTCCCTGCCAAAGAGATAATCGAGGAAATGAAAATCGAAAACCAGTCCGATCCAAAGGTTGACGAAGCAACTCGAATCATCTACAAGAAGGAATTCCACCAAGGCGTTCTCAATAGTAATACTCTGAAGTACGAGGGCAAGCGCGTCACAGAGGCAAAGCCGCTGATAATCCAGGAGCTAAAGTCTCTTGGAGTGGCAGATTCGATGTACGATCTTCCTGAAAGAGTTGTCTGCAGGTGTCTCACCGAATGTGTCGTGAAGGTGCTTGAGGATCAGTGGTTTCTGAAATACTCTGATCAAGAGTGGAAGAAACTGGCTCATGAATGTGTAGATGCTGCTGCAATTTATCCCGAGACAGCTAGGCAATGGTTCCATGACGTAATTGACTGGATGAAAGACTGGCCGTGTGCGCGACGTGTCGGACTAGGCACACCGCTACCGTGGTCTCCAGGTTGGATAGTCGAGACACTCAGTGACTCAACAATCTACATGGCATTCTACACGATCAGACACGCGCTCGCTGAATTCAAAATCGATGCAGAAAAGTTGACAGAGTCATTTTTCGACTATGTGTTTCTGGGAGCGGGAGACCTCAAATCAGTGACGAAGGAATGCCAGATACCCGAGGAACTCTTGAAATCGATGCGGGGCGAGTTTCTCTACTGGTATCCGGTCAATCTCAGGAATTCGGCGAAGGAGCTGATTCCGAACCACCTAACCTTTTTCATTTTTCAACACGCCGCATTTTTCCCCAAGAACCTCTGGCCCACTGCTATTTCAGCAAATGGGATGATGATGATCGAGGGGGAGAAGATGAGCAAGAGCAAGGGAAATGTCATCACGCTTTGGTGGGCTCTTGATTCTTTTGGAGCAGACTCTCTCCGCGCCGCACTCATGGATGGGGCAGAAGGGATGGACGATCTTGACTGGCGTGAGAAGAACGCGCGGGATTTGGAAATGAAGCTCAATTCTTTACCCAGTTTCGCTAGTTCTCTTGTTTCGCAAACAGATGAAACCAATATGGGCTATGGGCTAGCTGAATTTTGGCTCGAAAACCAGATTCAGAAACGAATCAATAGCGTAACGTCAAGTCTGGATGCGATGAAGACGAAGTCTGGTTTCCAAGAAGCCTTCTATGGATACTGGAATGATTTGAGATACTACGTTTCGCGAACAGAGAAAAGAAACTCGAAGTTGTGCCGTGACGCCGTCGATACTTGGATCAAACTGCTGGCGCCATTTGTACCTTTCACATGCGAAGAAATAAATCAAATGTCAGGTTCAAATGAGATTGTATCAACGAGATCTTTTCCTGCGTGTGAGGAGGCGAGATTTCATCCAGAATCCGAGTTGAGTGAATTACTGGTGCAAAGATTGATCGACGACTTAAGGAAGATACTCAAACTTCTACACGCACCAGCAAAGACTATTCACATTTACCTTCCACCTGTGTGGCAATACGACCTATTCTCTTCGGCAAGCATTGCGCGAACAAAGGGAGAGAAAATGAGTGATACATTACAGGCGTTCTTTAGGGCGCATCAGGAGGTCGACAGGAAGACTGCGTCTAATAGCTTCACGAGAATTACCAAAATGCTAAATGAGCTCGGGGAAGAGTTTCTGAAAGGTTATGAGAAGTCCGCTGGATTGGACGAACGTGTAGCATACTCTGATTCTAGAAGTTATCTCCAGAGGCAACTCGGACTAAGTGTTGTGGTTCACCCTTGGGATGAGGAAGAGAAGTACGATCCAAGAAACAGATCCACTCAGTCGCTTCCCTTCAAGCCAGCTTTGTTCTTGGAATGAGCTGCATCATTCCTGAATTTTGTATATAGATACTGTTGCGCATAGCCTGAATAAGGTCCAAAGTATTCTCGAATCGCTGAGGCTGTCTCGTAGTATCTTTTTGTGGACAGGCTCTTCCAATCTTTGATTTTCAACATATCGAGATAGATGCTCTTGATACATCGAGTAATCCATACATCAATTGGAAAGACGTCGAGCTTGTGATAGGAAAACAACAATACGCAATCTGCAACTTTTGGGCCTACGCCGAAAGTTCTTTCAGATGTTTCGCTAACCAAATAGTTCGCTGCCTCTCGATACTGTAGTCTTTCTATGATTTGGAGATCCAGTTCACCTGAAGCGACTCTTTCTGAAAGAAATTTGATGTATTTCCATCTGAACCCAGTCTTGCAAGCAAGGAGCTCATTTTTCTCCGCTCGAGCAAGCGAATCTGGATTTGGAAATGTGTAGAGAGGAGGCCCAAAACTTACGTCTATTCTCTTCCCAAATTTTTTGGAAAGGTTCTCTATTTTCAGCCTGATGGAAGGAATGTTGCTGTTTATGGAACAAATGAAGGAAATAAGACACTCCCAAGGATCTTGTCTGAGCAATCTCAATCCCTTGCATTCACTCGCCGCGAGCGCAAGAAACTTGTCCTTTGGAAAGGTTCGTTTAATCTTGTTGATATCATCAGACATCGAAAAATATGTCTTCAGTCGATCCTCTGTCTCTTCGTCATGTCCTGAACCACTTAGGCGTTTGACATGCGTCTTTGTCACCATAAACGCACTGTCGCCTATCAATCCCACCCACTCTTTTCTGTCATCCTTGAGCGGATGCCAGCGAAAGGCTTGACCGCAATCGAACGTTATCGAGGGATCAAATTCGACCGCGGAGAGGTCGAGGTCATAATCGATGGTCAAATTCCCATCCCTGGATTCTGCTGGTTCATCTCATGCTCCTAATATTCGGCCACTGACTCGCGGATTCCCACTAGTTGAGCTTGTCATAAGTTCTGATGTTAGTAGGAAACACGGTTTGCCTGTGGTGATGGGAGCTTGAGTATTCGAAGCTTTCCGACGGTGTCAGGATTCTGCAACGATCTCACGATCTGTCGAGGCACATCTCGTGCTGCAACGCTGCAGTGCACGGCTGCTGTTCTCGAACTAACGTAGTTTGATTTTCTCAGAACAATCTCTCGCGGGTCGCTCAAGTCCAGCGCCGATTCACCTTTTCCTACGAATTCAAATTGAATTCCATCTACTTCTAGCTCGAAGCGAAGCCATCCTGATTTACGTATGTGATCTTTCAGATTCTGGTCAAGTTGCTGGCAGCCCTTGTTTGCTCTTACGCCGATAATGCAGTCTGCTCTCTTCGATATCTCTTCATCCATGGTTATCTCGAGCGTGTTATAGTGATTGGCTAACACATTTTGATGGCCGTAGAATCGCAATTCCTCGAGCAGTTTGCCTTCACTTTCCAAACGAACTCACTTGACCCACACATGAGTTTTGCTAGTACTAATACAACTCTTCAGATAATCTTGCTGTAACACTTAAATCCGCGCCAAAGGGGAAAATATCAAGATTCAGACTATGTTTCCCGCAGCTGCAGGTTACGATCGTGCCATCACGGTCTTTTCGCCGGATGGGCGTTTATATCAAGTTGAGTACGCCATAGAGACTGTCAGACGTGGAACTCTTGCCGTCGGCATTCGTACTAAGAATGGCGTGATCCTTGCCGTTGAAGAGAGGCCACGAAAACTGCAAACTCCTGGGGAAACCCAGAAGATATTCCAAGTTGATGATCATCTAGGCGTTGCTGCAGCCGGATACATTCCAGACGCGCGTATCCAAGTAGATCAGGCTCGAATAGTTGCTCAAAGTAATAGATTGGTCTACGACGAGCCAGTCGATGTGGAGTCTGTTGCAAAGCGACTTTCAGATCAGTGCCAGCAGTACACTCAGTACGCAGGAGTGAGACCATTCGGTGTTTCTCTCATCATCGCAGGGGTTGATTCAAATGGACCTCAACTTTTCCTAACAGATCCCAGTGGAACATACGTCGGTTACTATGCGATAGCGATAGGTGCTGGAGCCGATCAGGTTGCAGAATATCTCGAGCAGCGTTACAAAGAAGATATTACGATCGATGACGCTTTGACTCTCGCAGCCGAGTCCATATATTTGGTCAGTGAGGACAAGATTGGAACAAAGCATATCAAGATGGCTGTTGTTCCAGTGGACACCAAACAGATGAGAAGACTTTCAGAGTCAGAAGTAGAGAAGTACGCTGAAAAAGCAAAGAGCAGAGCTCCGAAACAGCCTCCTTCGCAGTAATCGTGTTGAGACTTGGTGGGAGAGATTAAATCCTGCCAGTTTCAAGACCGATTGCCCTAGAGGGAAATACTAGAAAGGTGGGATTTTGTCCTCAAAGTTGACCACGGTGCGCCTAACGACTGATGGCGAACATTTCGAGATTCTCGTGCATCCTGATGCAGCACTTGATTTCAAGTTTGGTCGGAAAGTGGAAGTTTCACAGATAGTTGCGGTGGATGAAATTTACTCTGACTCTAACAAGGGACTAAGGGTGCCATCTGAAAAGCTGTTAAAGCATTTCAAAACCGACAACTTTCTGCAGGTTGCAGAGATCATCCTGAGGAAGGGAAATCTGAACCTAACCACCGAACAACGCCGTAGGCTGGTGGAAGATAAGAGAAAGCAGATTGTGGCGAACATAGCAAGGAATTTCGTTGACCCAAGAACAGGGCTGCCACACCCGCCGCTTAGGATTGAACAGGCCATGGCTGAGGTTAGAATGTCCATCGATCCCTTCAAAGACGTGAACGAACAAACAAAAGCTGTAGTGGACGAATTAAGGGGCATCTTACCTTTAAAGTCCGAGAGAATCAAGCTCTTGGTCAAGGTGCCAGCGCAGTACGCCTCCCAATCGTTCGGCGCATTGAAGGGGGTTGGCGAAATATTGAAAGAAGACTGGGGGGCTGATGGGAGCCTGACAGTCATAATTGAGATACCGGCGGGGGTGCATTCCACCTTGCTTGACCGCTTGGGCTCTCTTACGAAGGGAAATGGTCAAGCGTCAGTCATCCGATAGATGAAAGTTAATTTAGTATCGAGTTTTGCAGTGAAGATCTGTGCCAGAAGTAAAAAGAAGATATGTGATACCAGGTGAAGTAGTAGCTCGCGGCAACCTTCGAGCTGACGTTAATGTGGCTAGGGTTGGCGAGAAGTTGGTGGCTACTAGAGTCGGTATGGCTGAGGTGGGCCACGATGTTGTAAGAGTAATTGCGCTTTCGGGACCCTATATTCCCAGGATTGACGACTTGGTAGTTGCGAAGATTATCGATTATAGCGCGTTTGCTTGGGAAGCAGACATGAACTCGTGCTTTTTTGGAATCTTGCCTGCTGCTTCCGTATTCGGGCGTGATTTTTCACCGGCTAAGGACTCTTTGACCGACAAGTTGGCTGTCGGTGACATGATTGCGGCAAAGGTCATTGCTTTCGATAGGACAAGAGATCCATTGCTTTCGATATCGGGGCCGGGTCTCGGGAGAATTCCACGAGGGCAAGTTGTCAGAATATCGCCTGCGAAGGTTCCCAGATTGATTGGAAAGAAAGGATCCATGATAAAGACAATCGAATCTGGTACGAGGAGCAGAATGCTTGTAGGTCAGAACGGTGTGGTTGTAATAGTGGGTTCCGCTGAAGACACACTAAAGGCGATGGATGCCATAAACATGGTTGAACAGGAAGCGCATTCCGCAGATCTAATTGAAAGGGTCCAGAAGATGCTCGGAATGGTTGTGACGCCGCCAGAACCGAGCGAAGGAACGCGAGATACCTCCGAACCGGAGTCTTCTGGCGTTGCAAGCATTTCTCAACCGGAACGAGAGCAAAGCGTCGACTCTCCAGATGCGGAATCAAGACCGGCTGAGGAAGCGGAATAGAGGGGTCTTTAGCTACTTTAATGTTGAATCAAGAGAAATAGGTGAATAAGTGAATGGGAAAGCAAGGCGGAGATAGTACTAGACTCATAAACGAGCAAGGGCTGAGGCTAGATGGCCGTAAAGTGGATGAGACTCGTCCGATCAAAATAGAGGTTGGAGTTCTCAGAAATGCAGACGGATCAGCGTATATTGAATTTGGAAAGAACAAGATCATGGCCGCGGTTTACGGACCGAAAGAAGTCCATCCTAAACACAGTGCACTTCCAGACCGTAGCGTCTTACGATGCAGATATCATATGTCTCCATTTTCGACTGAAGAAAGAAAGAATCCAGCTCCCTCTAGACGAGAAATTGAGATCTCCAAGGTTATCAGAGAAGCACTCGAACCTGCACTGATGCTAGAAGACTACCCACGAACCGCAATCGATGTCTACGTGGAGGTGCTTCAGTCAGACGGCGGTTCGAGATGCGCCGGAATCTCTGCTGCTTCTGTTGCGTTGGCTGATGCGGGAATCAACATGCGTGACTTGGTTGCAGCATGCGCAGCAGGAAAGGTTGCAGGCCAAGTGGTTCTCGATGTAGATGACACAGAAGACAAGGAAGGTCAAGCTGATCTCCCGATCGCGATAATGCCTAACTCAAATCAGGTCACTCTCTTGCAGCTTGATGGGCAGCTCAATTCTGAAGAGTTCAACAAGGCATTTTCATGGGCTTTGGAGGGATGTAGAAAAGTGTACCAGTTGCAAAGAGAAGCATTGATCAACCGGTACTTTGGCAGCACCGAAAAACAGGAGGTTGTACAGTAGAAATGTCAGCAGTTAAGAAAACTTTCGTGGTCGAACAACTAAAACGCGCTCAGATGAACGAGCTTCTGAGCAAGGGAAACAGGCTCGATGGCAGGGGTCTACTTGACACCAGAACACTCACAATCGAAACCAACGTGATTGAGAAAGCAGAGGGATCTGCCCGAGTCAAACTTGGAAACACCGAAGTAATAGCTGGAGCGAAGGTAAGTCTTGGCACTCCGTTTCCTGACACGCCTGACAAGGGACTGCTAGTCGTGAGCGCAGAGGTTCTTCCATTGGCGTCTCCATATGCCGAGCCCGGACCGCCAGATGAAAACACGATCGAGCTTGCGCGCGTCGCAGACAGGGGTGTCCGAGAATCAGGAATGATTGATGTCTCGAAGCTTGTTCTCGTGCCTGGAAAGCATGTCTACGCTGTTTTTGTTGACGTCAGTATTCTGAACGTGGATGGAAACTTGTTTGACGCTACATCGTACGCTGTGGTCTCTGCCCTTCTGACAACAAAGGTTCCAAAATACGTCGTAGACGAAAAGGGACAGCCCACAAAACTAGACGAGCGCATCCCTCTGCCAATTCAGACGGTTCCAATTTCTGTCACGACGGCGAAAATAGGCGATCACGTAGTAGTTGACCCAACATCGGAAGAAGAAGCCGTAATGGATGCCAGAATCACACTCGTCTCGGACAGCAATGGAAACATTTGCGCGGGTCAGAAGGGACTGCCTGGCACTTTCACCACGGATCAAATCCTCTCTGCTGCCGGTACCGCTAAGCTTAAAGGAGAAGAAATTAGAACTTTGATAAAGAAGGCGACGTCTGTTGTCTAGGTCGAACGATTCCGGCAGCCTGAAAGGTCTAGGGGCAAAATATGGCGCAACCGTTCGCAAGCGCTACGGAAGAATAATGGGCTCCCTGAAGCACACACGTCGATGTCCGTCTTGCGGTTCCACTAGGTTCAGGCGACAGAGTGCTGGGATCTGGGCCTGCTTGACCTGCAAATTTAAGATTGCGGGTGAAGCCTACGATATCTCCGCCTGACGAAAAGCGCGTACTCAAGGCCAGACGAAAGGGATTCGCCAAACCTGGTTTGGGCCTTAGGCACTCCGTTGTTAGTTCAAAGCTGGAATTCACTCTGGAAGGGAGTCCTGAAGAACTACGCGCGATCAAGTCAGCCTTACTCCCAGAGACAAAGGCCGGCAAGCGAACCTTAATGAACATCAGGTTGATGAACGGAGAGAAGAAGCTCGTGATCACCATTTCGGCACCGGATCTAGTCTCGATGCGTGCTAGCCTGAATTCAAATCTCAGGTTGGTAGCGTCGGCGCTAAAGACAATTGAATCAGTGGCCTGAATATGCCAAGAACAGAGAAAGACTGAAAAAAGGAAAATGAGAAAAATCGAGGGAATAGAAAGATGAGTGGCACAAGCGAAGTTCCGCCTTGGTTAAGAGAACAACTTGCCAGATTCGAACAACTTCAGCAGAATCTCCAGGCTATTTTGGTTCAAAAGCAGCAGATTGATCTTGAATCGGCTGATGTAGATAGAGCTCTAGTCGAATTGAAGAAGGCTGGAGAGAATGATGCGGTATACAAGAGCGCTGGAAGTATTCTGGTCAAAGCCAAAAAGGAAGATTTGATCAAGGATCTCGATGAGAAGAAAGAACTTGCAGGAACGCGGTCAACTGTACTATCAAAACAAGAGCAGCGAGTGCGTGAAAATATTAAGGAATTACAAGCCAAGATAGAAGAAGCACTGAAGGGCCGCACCTCTGCCAGCCAAGCTGCATCCAACTAGTATTTTGTTAGAGCACCACCCAACATGAGTGATGACATAGCGTCATCTGCTTCAAGATTGCTCCGCATCTTTCGTCAGGAGCTCTCTCGCGCGGGCAAAGGTATCGTTAACGTAACATTAATGGTACACAGACAAGCCGATCCAGACGCACTCTGCTCTGCTTCCGGACTCTCTTCAGTTCTGGCGAAATCATTTCCACAAACACAGTTTGCGTTCAAGATCGTTGCGCCGCAAGGCGCTAGTTCCTTGGGTAGTGATGTTTGCACCAAGTTGGGAATAAAGTTCGAAGAAAGGTTGAATGCTACCATATTCGCAGAATGCGACCTTCTGGTAGTCTTGGATACAGGTGATATTCGTCTCTTAGATCCATACGTTGAAAACATTCGTTCAAGTCCCGCAAATAAGATAGTGATTGATCATCATGCTGCTAGCGCTCTTGCAGGAAGTTGGCCACACTTCAATCATGTTTTGGTTGATAGCAAAGCCACATCTGTTTGCGAAATCATTGCAAATGGATTCAAACAAGATTCATTTGATGCACGTGCAGGAAAGACACTACTAGTGGGTTTGCTATTTGATTCGCAGCATCTTGGAATCGCAACTGCCGCCACTCTTGAAGCTGCACTGAAACTTGTCAGAGCGGGGGCGGAGATAGAAGAAGCCAAGTCTGTCTTGCGGAGAATGCCTGACAGATCTGAGACATTGGCAAAAATAAAGTCCGCGCAGAGAGTACAATACGAAGAATTCGAAGGCTTCATTTTTTTAAAGACCGAGGTTTCCAGCTTTCACGCTTCCGTTGCCCGAATGCTCTTGGATCTAGGCGGCGACGTTGGCATCGCCTTCGGAAAGAGTGAAGGAGAGGCTAGACTCTCGGTGAGATGCACTCAAGCCTTCCACAAAAAAACCGGCATTGACTTTGGCGCGGTTTCAAGAGAGATATCTGAGTCTTCCGGCCTTCTGGGGGGAGGTCACCCGACCGCGGCTTCGATTGCCGGTGCCGCGGACCCCCAGACAATCGAAACCGAGTTGATATCGTCAATAAAATTGGCATTACAAAAAAAATGGTGATTACAATAGATTTATTACCTTT
>JAKAPU010000107.1 GCA_021806865.1 archaeon | reverse complement strand
CCACTCGGGCCTGATCCAAAGAGCTCGATTAACATCATCGGAGAGAAAATAATACCACACTTCAAGCGCAAATGAAGGCGGAGCTAGTTAACTAGCTACTCAGGCAGCGGTGCGGACTGCTTGGATGTTAATCTCTAAACTATCTTTCCAGCTTTGAGCAACGGTTCGCCATCCACCGTCACATCCGCCCCTCGTAGCACTAGCCAAGTTTTGAATTCTCCTTTGTTTGCTCCACCTAGCCACTCGTTTCCACCGATGTATATTGTCACCACTCCACGCTCCTGATCTTCAAAGAGAGGCGAATCGCGTATCTTTGGGTTAAGGCCGATTGTAAGAGTGCCTATTCGGTCGCGTTCAGGGCCAGCTTTGACGTAGATACGATTGAATTCTTTCTCGCCCTTTGTGTACTTGAATTTCACAAGCCTTCCATTCTTGAAGTCCCAGCTTCCTTGATCGGCCATTCCCATCGAAGGGCCAAATCGTGTAGGGCGATTTGCTTTGAATTTGCCCTCAGCGAATTCTTCGTCGACTGCAACCATCACCACGCCAGAGGGAACGGTGCTCTCCCCAAAGCCCGACTTCACATCTGCTTCGTCTATGATACCGTCATCTACGTACGGCTTCCTTCCCTTGAGATGTAGCTCCAACTTGGTTCCATTAGGATGTGTAACGAGAACTTTGCGACCGCTCTCAAACATTGCGGAAATCTTTCTCCCGTCGAGCACCATCTGCTTTGGGTCAAGGGTACTTGCTTCAAGGAGCTCTTTGACCCATCCGGAATAGCTGATCCCGTACTCTTGAGCCAGCTCTTCGGTAGCGCGCGAGAGTTCGAGTCTACACATGCGCAGGCCCCGATCCTTCATGACTTTGAACCACTCTTCTTCGTGCGCGGTCAGCGTTTTCATAGTCGCGTCGGAAAGTTTGTGCCAGCGTGTCCTATCTGCAGGGCCCCAGAAGAACACGTACGCGTTGCTCTCTTTTAGTGCGGCCCATTCCTGAGCACCAAGCTTTCCAAGGCTTTCGGCCCTGCCCTGTTCAATATTTGTCCAGTAGGCGCTCTCGCTTTCGTATAGAACCATGGGGAGTACGCCCATCTTTCTTGCCTCAATCAAGAAGGCATCGAGCCAGGGGAGCGCTAGAGGCCAGGCCTCAATTGTCAGAGTCTCTCCCTTCTTGAGACCAAGAGTATTTCTCAGCACGTTTCTTGCGAGTTTGGGAGCCCACGTTTTGGTGTCTATTTCCATCCTTGGTGATGCACTTGTGCGGGATCTATTGACTGTCTCCATTAGGTAAATCTTTAGTGTTACTGTATAACCATTATACAGCTTGCTGCTTGAGAATGGCCTTCACGACAATCAGGATTGAAATGGAAGTCCGCGAGAAACTTCGAGATCTGGGAAGAAAGGGAGAGACTTACAACGAGATTATCAAGCGTCTGATTGATACTGCACAGTCTCAAAATGTGTCTGAAGCTTTTTCGTTCAACAGGCCATACGCACGCCCGAGCGATTTCGGCTAGATTCCCAATACAACCGATTTTGCAATATGTGCTTGACTTTAGGCGTTATGCATAAGAACATATAACAAGTATAGTGGCTATACTTTTTCGCATAATCAATAAATAAAGAATGGTTGCTTGTTAGTACCATGCAAACCGAAGTCACACGCAGAGAAAATGATAGCGCAAGTGGCGGCGGACAGGAGCTTGGAACTGCCCTAAACATTCACGCAAACAAGGGACGAATTACAGTGTTCGTAAAGAGCAAAAACATGTGCGTCGGAACGAGAACAATAAATCTACTTCAAGCAAACAACGGATTGACTCCCTCTGTTGTCGCAGTGCCTCGACGCATCCCTGTTTATGAAAGGGTGCTTGATGATGATCAGAAGGCAGTTCTTGAAATGGCAACAGAACAGGCGAGAGTTTCAGGGGCAAGTCTTGAAGTGAAAGACGAAGGCAAGCTAGGGCTTGCTCGACTACTTGATATGATTTCTGGACACCGATTATTGCCAGGAGTACCTTTCGTGTCATATTCTGGCAATGTGAAACCTCTCACATACGACCCGAGGTACATCAATTGTGAGAGTGTTGCCAAACTAGCTTAGGAAAACAAGAACAGCTATTATTTGGAATTCTTACCAAAGAATAGCGAGACACTTCAATAATCGTATGGGGCGGTCTAACATCCGAAATCTGCCTTAGGGGTAGTATAGGAAACGTATTCATTTGTAATAAGCATGGTTATCAGATTCTGAAAATTCGCTTTGCATTTTCTCCGAAGATAAATTCCTTGACCCTAGGCTCGTACTTAGAATTCGCAAGTGGTGCGACTACTCTTTCGTGTTCAGAGCTCCAATGCCATGGTGCATCCGAGCCAAGCATCACCTTCTCAGGACCCCAAATATCCACTGCAAGTTCCAGAGCGGGGCCGAAATAGGCAACCGAGTCTAGATAGAATCGCTTTAGATACTCTTCGGTACTCATCTTCAACCGCGCCCGAGTTGGATTGGTCTTGACCGCCCGATCTATACGACCGACAGAGAAGGGTACGTTGCCTCCAAGATGCGCCAAAATTACCTTCAGGTTTGGGAACCTATCAAGCAACCCGAAGGTCATGAAACCAGTCGCAGTAATGGTAGTTTCGTTTGGGAATAGCAGTCCCACAGTCGTTAAGCGATCATAGGTGTTTCCAACATCTTCCCTAGCAAGAGGATGAATGAACACCGGCACATCCTTCTTCTGCAATTCCTCAAAACAAGGGAGAAATTCGTCAGAGTAAATCGGCATCCCGTTTGCATGCGTGCCTATCATGAAACCCTTGACTCCTAGCTCATCCACTGCGTAATCGATCTCTTCTACGGCATCAGACATTGAACTGAAGGGAATAACTCCCATTGCTGAGAAGCGCTTTGAGTGATCTTTTGAGATTCTCGCAAGCTCGATGTTCAGGGCCCTTGCTGCTTCCCTGCATTTGCTCTTGGGTATGTAGCTAACCCAAGGATTTCCAATTGATAGAACCTCAGCATCGATTCCGAGTAAATCCATGGTCTTGAGGCGCTGGTCGATGTTCCACATCGCTTCGAAGAGTCTGATCCTGTGTCCTGATTCTGTCCCTGTCTCCAAAATATAGGGCGTGTCGGTGCCATTTCTTTTGAGATGCCCACATGATTCCAAAATGTCAAGGTAGACTTTCGGATAGAGATGCGCGTGAATGTCGATACGCGTCAAGATGTCGTTGGAACAGCTTGATACCCTTTTAAAGAAAATTAGGATGCGTTTCTGTATAGCCCAGTTCGAAGAAGATGGAAGACAAAGGGCGAAGGGAGGACGCTTTCGATCCAAGTGGCTATCTGTTTCGCAGAGCAAGGCCTTCCGACTCCAACAAAGTGGTCGCACTGTTGCACCAGATGTTTTCCACGCCCCCACACGGTTTCGACGAGAAAAACGCACTGCGCACAGTTAGAAAATTCAGCACAAGCAGATCAGTCTTTCACTTGGTCGTAGAAAGTAAAGGTGAACTTGTTGCGAGCGTCGTCGGATATTTCGTGGATTATGCACGTTTTGGCCGCAGGATGCTCATAGAGGATTTTGTTGTTGACCAAGCCTGCAGAAGTAAGGGTTTGGGTGCTTCAATGCTAGAGTATATGAAAATGGTGGCGGTCAAAAGGAAATGCAGTGGGATAGTGCTACACACAGGAAAGCAGAATCTGGGTGCGCAGCGGTTTTACAGCCGAAATGGAATGGAGCAAAATGTGATGTTCAAGCTGGATCTGCGTGAAACATCCAAATAAGCAGCAATGGATTAGTGTGGTAATGACCGCAGTTTCAAAGACGATTTTACTGACAAAGCAACTTAACACGACATGGGAGTTCCTGAATGACTTTGAGCGCGTTGGAAAGTGTCTTCCAGGTTGCCAAGAAGTGAAAGTGCTGGGAGAGGACAAGTCCTACTGGAAGGTCAAGGTCACACTGGGCATCATCTCGAGAATCCTTGAAACAGAAGTAACACGAAGCGCCGATGCGGATAAGAAACAGATTTCGTTTCACATAAGATCAAAGACCGGAGATCTCGAAGGGAATCTGAAAGCTTCGCTTGTTCCTGAAAATGACAAGACAAAGCTCGACCTGAACTTTGACGTTAAGGCCATCGGTTCGTTTTCATGGGTGATCAACCAGATGGTTGGAAGACAGTCGGACAAGATGGCCGAGCAATTCGTGAGTTGCGTTGAGGCAAGCATATGACAAGAGCTGGAGTAAATTTCAGTAAGATTGCTCTAACTTGAATCTCTGCAGAAGATGAAAGCTTCCAAATATCTCTCGGTACGCAGAGTTCCGGCTATTAGACTAGTGCCAAATGAATTGAGATTTGAGGTATTTGCATCAAATCATGTTGAAAATAGCATTTAAGACCACAAATGATTTACTGAACCCATTCGGAGTGACTTCTGATGCGCAGATACGGATTCATGGACAGAAACATAGAACCAGGTGCGCTGTATTCTAAGATAAAATCGGCCATTGAGAATCAGGGATTCGTTGTCACTTCTGAGGAGATACAAGATGGATATTGGGATCTCCACGCAAAAAAAGCAGCATTGGAAGGATAGCAACAGGAAGTGTGCGCGATATCGACCTCATTTTGGCTGGCGAGAGTAAGAAGCTCTCAATCCAGCTACATGCTGGCATTTGGGGCAGAGATTTTTTGATCCCTGCAATTGAAGGAGGTGTGACTCTTAGTCTCGCCGCTGCCGCCGAGATGCACTATGCTGGCAAATTCGAAGAAGATCTCTGGGAAGAAATAGTGCACATGATAGATCCAGCACTCATTGTCTGTAGGAGAGATGGCAGAATCTTTGAATCACAAAGAGAGTTCGAGGAACATGAAAGAGAGCATGAGCGAAATAAGCAACAAGAGATGGAGCAGAAGGCGCTCGCTCAAACTTTTGTCATCGGATGGATCTAAAGAAGAGGCTAGCGCCTAAGACTGCCATGTCTCCAAAGCTAACCGTCTAGTTGCTATAGGTGGAAATGCTAGCTCTTTGAGCGCACTCTTTGTCTTATTTCGTCGTTATTTTGACCAAGCGAGGGAACAGGATTCGAGAGCGGCGGGTATCCAGCAATACGAATAGGATTTCCAAGATATTTCACCGATCCTGCTTCTGTCTGGACTTCGCTTATGAATTTCCTGTAGAGTGTCTGAGGATGAATAACAACATCGCTCAGATCATTTACCCTGCTGCAGGCGATCTTTGCGACTTTGAGTCTTGAGAGCCACTTCTCCTGAGTGCCAGTCTGGAATATAGCATCAAGCGCGGTCTCCATCTCCATCCTGTTTTGTTGCCTTTTCTCGTTTGTAAGGAACCTTTGATCGCTTGCAAGCTCAGGATGTTCCAAGACATCATTACAGAATTTCTTCCATTCGTCATCGCGATCTATCGAGAATGCGACATACTTCTTGTCTTGAGTGAAGTATGCCCCTGATGGAACAATTATGGCATGCTTCATACCTCGGCGTTTGGGCACCTGTCCTCTATACCAGTAATACATCGGGTATGGCAGGAGCAACGACATTGCGCATTCGAACATTGACATGTCTATTTCTGCGCCTTTGCCGGTTTTTTCCCTGTTAAGCAAAGCAAGCGAAATAGCCATCGCCGAATACAGCCCGGTGGTCAGATCGCATACTGAGACTCCTACTTTGGCGGGCTCCTTCTCTGTTCCTGTAAGGCTTACTAGACCAGATTCTGCCTGAATCAAAGGATCGTACGCAGGTTCGTTCTTGTAGGGGCCGTCCTTTCCATAACCAGAGATTCCACAGTAAATCAGTTTCGAATTGATCTTGCTCAAGCGCTCGTAAGTCAATCCAAATTTCTCGATTGCATCCGGTTTGTAGTTCTCAATGAACACGTCCGCATCTCGAATCAGATCGAGAAGAATCTCTATGTCTGCGGCCGATTTGAGATCAAGTTCTATGCTCTTCTTGTTTCGATTCAGATTTACAAAGTAACCGCTCTGGCCGTTGGCTACTGTATCCCAGCGTCTTGCGATGTCGCCGCGGTTCGGCATTTCGACTTTGATTACTTCAGCCCCAAAGTCAGCGAGGAGCACGGAGCTGAACGGTCCGCTGACCGAGGTTTCGAGTGAGACTATTTTCACTCCATCGAGGATTTGTTTTCCCATTTTGCCAGATCACGAATGAGGTCGACTAGTTGCCCGAGGATACCTGTTTCACTATTTCTGTGAATTCTTGGTCTGTGAGAATGCGCTTCCTGTCTTCAGAGGTCTCTTTAACGCGGGTAAGCACCTTGTCTATCTTGTCCTCAGACAGCTGCAAATCGAGCTTCTTGACCTTGTAAGTTATGGAGTCCCGCCCGCTCTTCTTACCAAGAACTATGTTGACCTTGTTTGGATGGCCTGTGAATGTAGGGAGAAACGGAAACATCTCAAGCGGCATGTTGAGTTCTTCGAGTTTCGACCACCAACCGGCGATGATGCCAGACTCCGTGGTGAAGAGGTTGTCTCCAGTGATAGGCTTCTGCGGAGGCATTTTGATCAAAGACAGATCTTCCACAACTTTGGAAACTTCGCGCAGTTTTTCGAATTTCAGGTTCGAATCCACCCCGTAAAGAAGTCGTAGAGCCCCTGCAACTTCTTCCGTCGCGGCGTTACCAGACCTCTCACCTATGCCATTTATCGTCGTGTGAACAGTGTCCACGCCGAGTGCGACAGCCGCGACTGTGTTTGCCACCGCCAGTCCAAAGTCGTTGTGTACATGAATCTCAAGCGGTTTTTTCACCTTCTCTTTCACCTTTTTCACGAAATACGACACGGCATGCGGAGAAGCTACTCCAAAAGTATCGACAAGGGTTAGTGCATCCATGTGACCTTGGTTTGCAACAGAGTTTACAAGCCTCCAGAACACTTCGAAGGAGGCCCTCGTCGAATCTATAGTGAAGAAGGTGACTGGCAGACCATGGGCGTGCGCGTAGTCGGTTGCCTCCACCGAGGTTTCAATAGCACGCTCCTCGGTCCATCCATAGCCATATTTCACAAGATGATCGCTCGAGGGCACTTCCATCATGATACCGTCAACGCCGCATTTGATCGCCATGTCGACATCAGATTTTAGGCATCTTGCGAAAGCATAGATCTTGCTTGCTAGGCCGAGATGAGTCATTTCAGAAATTGCTTCAAAATCACGCTTCGATACGCTCGGCATACCTGCCTCGATCCTATCGACGCCGGCGTCGCTTAGCATTCTCGCTATCTTGAGTTTCTCTTCTTTACGGAAAATGATGTTTGCTTGTTGTTCTCCGTCACGCAAGGTTATGTCGTGAAATTTTACTTTCTTTGGGAGTTCTGCGAGCTGGTTGCGTACTTCGTCCACATAGTTATAGAAACTAACAAAATAGTTATCAGTCTTCCAAGGTTGTTGAGTCAATTCGTTTTTCGCTTTGTTTCCAACTCTCACTTATAATTTTCAAGTTCTCGGCTGAAGGTCGATCGTCAAGCTCTCCTTGATAACTGTGTGCGGGATCATTGTTATTGTATTACGGACGCCTTGTATTTTCGAAATATCATAAAGCAACTGCTTTGCAGATTTCTTGTCCTTCCTTCTTGCGATTAGAAGTATATCTGAAGTACCGAAGACAAGATACACCGACATGACGCCCGGGAATTTTGCGATCGCATTAGCGATTTTTTCTTGTTCAAAACCCTTGTAGCTGCATGTCACTCGTGAAATCACAGTGTAATCTTGACCCAGCTTCTCAGGATTCAACTTGTAGAAGGAGCCCTCGATTATTCCAAGTGTCTTCAACCGTTTCATACGGTTCGAGACTGCCATTTTGGTCAGATTCACTTTCTTTCCCAGTTCAGCGAGCGAAAATTCTGCGTTCTCTTGGAGAATTGAAAGCAAAAGACGGTCAGTTTCGTCAATCGGGAACGAACCGTCTTGGTTTGGCTTCATTTGGAAGGATTCGGCTTATGTCTTGCTTTAAACGTATCATGCGCTGCACGGTGATATGTATAGTATCGTGGAGGAATACTATATTCTCGTATAGCTAACTATAAGTACAACTATACAAAACGATGCCAACATGCAGGTCGGATCAACAGATCTTCAGCACGCTAACCAAGAACTTGTTGTACGGCTCTCAATATCTAGCATACGGTCGTCTCGGTTTCAGGTGCGAAGAGAGTTAGGCGCTCTAGAGGAATTGAAGAGATCGATCCTTGAAAAAGGGCTGTTGCATCCAATAATTGTCCGTCATCTTGAAGATTCTGCATATGAGGTGGTTGCGGGAAACCGCAGGCTTGAGGCTTTCCGAAGTCTCGGAAGATCAACGATTCCTGGTATCGTCACAGATCTAAACGATCGAGAAGCATTTGAAGTAATGATCACAGAGAACATTCAACGCGAAACGTTGAGCCCACTTGAGGAGGCTAGGGCCTTCTACGCTTACGTCGGTCCCAAAGAGAAAAACTGCTACGAATATGGCAAGATAACTGAGCTCGCAAGAAGGATCGGCAAGAGTCAGGAATACGTCTCGAACAGGATGAGACTTCTCAGACTTCCCGAGGCACTTCTCAGACAGCTATCCTCTCAGAAATATTTCACCGCGAGCCACGCAGAGGAACTCGCATCTCTTTCAGACAATCCTCAACGTGTAGAGGAACTGAGCACACTGCTTCTCTCAGAGAAAATGTCAGTGAGAGAGCTCGAGCGTGCTATTCCACTGATCAAATCTGGTGTTGAAACAAAGAGAGCAGTAGAACTTGCGAAGCTCGAATCCGATTTGAAAGTGGAATGGAACTACAAGAGCGAGAAGGACGATCATGAGACAATACTGATGAAACGCGCTGAGTTGATCTTGAAATCCGCTCTATCATACATTGACAACGCTGGCGCAGATTTGGAGCGCGAAAAAACGGTGCACAGCGAATGGATTGAAGACGTGAGACTTAAAGTCCATGATGCGATAAGCGGCGTCATTCGGTGTAGAAAGATGCACAATGTTCTGAAAAACAGTCCGTACAGAAACAGATGATTGAACGGATGTCGCAGACCTCGATGCTCATCGAGTCAATTGAAAGAAGATCTCCAGCTCCACTAGAAGCTACTCTACCGTCTAGCACTGAGAGTTGGCTCATAAGAACGGAACGAAGAAATAGTCAACTTACGGACAGAAACAGAGAGATGATATTTTGAAACAAAACTTGCCTCGACTTCAGAAATTAATGGGTGATGTAGATATTGACGTGTTGATCGTTTCGGCGCCGGAAAACGTC
>JAKAPU010000106.1 GCA_021806865.1 archaeon | reverse complement strand
AGTGGGCCTCTATTCTTCCAGGCTCTCCATCCTTTGAGCGAGAGATTGGCTCTCTCTGATCTCATCTCGTCGGTCATCATATGACTAACTAGGCTCTCTGTCTGATTTCCTGCGGATAATCTTGTACGGATCTGACTTCTGGTTTCACAAATGGGGCTTTCATCAATCTGAAATCCGTGTCGAGGCAGAGCCTGAGAGCCTCGAAAGCTTCGACGTGGCTTATCGTTGCGTTCAGCCTGCTCTGCAGAGCTCTGTATTCCGAAAGCGACCGTATTGCATTCGCCTGCAGGTACAACTTGCTAGACTGTGACCAAAAGAGCCTTATCAGCTCAACTTTCTTTTCTATTACATCCGAGATGTCATAGTACACGACGGGGTCGAAATCTTTCGTCAACGGAATCTCGTACGAAAGTATGTTTGAATAGAACCTCGCAGCTTCCAGCGTCGCCGCCGCGACTGACCTGTGATCATGGTGTGCATCTCCGCTCGAATGCGTGAATATAAGATCAGGATCGACTTCGTCCGCGTACTCCTCAATGTGGCGAATCAAGGCGTCGGCGTCTGAACTCAATCGTGTATCCTCCAGATCGTCGATTCGCAGATCTTTGGCTCCGATGAATTTCGCAGACTGCATCAATTCATTCGTTCTCTGTGCAGGGTTGCCGGAAGCTGACCCTCTTGTCATTGTGAGCATGTACACGCTGTGTCCTTCTTTGACCGCTTTGAGAAGAGTGCCCCCACACCCCAATTCAATATCGTCGGGATGCGCGCCTATCGCCAGAATCTTCATGTCAAACTAGACACTGAATCGGGCGACTTTTTATCTACATAAGCCGCGATTGTTCTATATCATTTCCGTGTAATGTGATTATCATTCCAAAGACTACAGCACGCGCACTAGTTCACAACTTCTTTCGAAAATTGTATCTTTGTTCCTTGTTTGAATTTCAGAGCTTCACTGTACACCCTGAATTGGCGCGGGGGTGGTCTGAATGAGAGGAGTTGCTTGCTGTGAGGCACTGATGACATCCATCGATTGTGGACCTAAATTCGCGATAAGATCTATGATTGAAAGGTCAGGGATGAAGGTTTTAGTGAAACGCTGTCTGTAAGGAATTGCAGTATAGTTCTGATACTCCAGTTTGATGTTATTCGATTCAAAGAGTCTTTCATCCATGTAGTTTTTGCCTCCTCTTCCAGAAATGTAAGTGTCTGCTCCAATCGCTTTGCAGACATTGATCAGCCTTTGAGTTCCTTCGCCTCCAATCTTGAGCTCTGATTCCCGGATTATAGGTATCTTGATATTGAGCCACTCCATCACTTTCTTCACTGTTTCAAAATCAAGATCGAATAGCAAGTCCCACTTCTTCTTGTATAGGCTTTCAAAGTAGTCTGAGTAGAGCTTGAAGAATTTCGCGTTCGCATAACACATATGAATCTTTGTCCAGTGATATTGGGCCCATGGCATAGTGTTGTTTATCTCAACAACCATGTTGGGAGAGAATTTCTGTCGCTTGTTTATGGGAACAGTCAACCTCGTCGGACCATTGGGGTCGAGGATAAAATTCCTGTTTGTGAACCTCTTGTCATACTGGACATCGTCCATAATGACAAAAACATCTGACATGCTCAGCTTCTGGAAAAAGCCAGGGTACGGGAAGTACATTGGCTGATGAATGACGGCTTTCATAGCTCTCACTTGCGGTGAATCATCGTGTTACTAACTGAAAAAATTCCAATGAAGAAAGGCGTGGTCAAATGTGCGATCGCCAAGGATCAAACATCTCCAGATTTCATTGTCGTACTACACGACCGATCCGACGCTCCCACAAGAGGTTTTTCGAGGACCGCAACTTCATGGCTTGATTTCTCGGGGTCTAACTCTAGCTCCTGGACTTGGGTTGACTCCAGTATTCGAGTCATCTGAAGGCTCCTCTTCCTAATTGTAACTGGAGTGACTTCCGAGGCGCTCGCTATTCTCAGCTGAGTTACCTGTTCTCCGCAAAGCTCGGCGGCAATGTAGACGGCCGAGGCAGCAAGCGAAATTGGTTTCTTACTAACAAGTGCAGGGTCATCCCTCACACGCAAGAGAATGTCAATCGCTTTTCTCTCCACCCTTGCGCTGAGTCCTGCCTTTGCCGCAATACGGGGCACAAATGTCGCGGAATCCTGCATTGTGTATCGCATGTTCTCTTGATTGAGTAGCAAGTTGTAATATCTGTGTACACTCTTTTCGCTGATTTCCTTCATGGATTGTTCAATTTCACGGGTCGAGCGCGCAATCCCAAGCTGTTTGCATGCCACATATACTGACGCAAGTGCCACACCTGTAATCGCCTTTCTGCGTGTTTCACCACTTCCATTGCACTTTCGGTAAATTTCATATGCCGCATCAGCGACAGCATCATTGAGGTTTAGCAACTCGGTTGCTCGTTTAATCACATCTATTGCTTTGGAGAGGCTCCTTCTCTTGGAATCCCTCGAGATTGTAAAGTCATTCAACTGGCGCAGCCGATGAAGTTCATAACTCTGAGCCAATCCTCTTCCGTGCGCATCCACATCTTTATGATCGATGACTGTGGGCAAGTCAATATCATATGACATTGCAGACGATGGATTGTTTCTGTTCGCGCCTTCAAATGAATTCGAAATGTCGAATCTGGGGGAGTTTACAGAAACTTCACTTACGACTCCACATGAAGTGCAAACCCGTTCTCCCGTGTTTGGATCATAAGTCAAATTTCCACGGCACATCTTGCAGTGGAGAAGAAAGTCTGCGGTAACTTTGAGCATCAGTTATTGCACGTAAAATTTGCTTTAAACAATTGCGAAGGAGTCTATGCTAACGATTTAATCAGTAATTCAACAGGAACAATGTTTAGGCGTTATTGTGCGAATATGTTGACCGCATGGAAATGACGTACGCGTATTGGCTCTTTTCTCCATTTAAGCAAAGTCACTTGGTAGGTCCTGCTAGGCACCGAAGAGGAAAAAAGTACTGGTGGCTCACTGAAGAAGCAGTACTAGTGTTCGTTTGTGCTCATTTGTGTGCGTACATATACCATTGAATTATAAGGTAGATACGCTATTGTTGAATACTATGAAGTATAGATCCAGAATGGAGATAATAGCAGTAATCCTACAATCTGCGATGAAGGGAGCAACCAAAACAAAGCTGATGTACGGCGCCTACCTCTCATATGCCCAGTTGAAAGAGTACCTCGCCTTTGTGCAGGAAAGAGATCTTGTGACCTATGAGGAGGGTCTGCAGCTGTACCGGTTGACACCCAAGGGGCTTCACTTTCTTAACGTCTACGAGGAAGTACGTGACTTTGTGTCGCTTGAGGGTGGAAAGAAATCTGCTGCAATGACGGCAACCTCCCAAGATTTCTGACTCGACGCCATTAGGCGTCGTCCTGCCTCATTTCTCTTGCCCACGGTTGTCAGCGACCAAAGAACCTTGGCCAGAGTGACAAACTGTTTGGGGCAGTTGCCATTCATTCGAGCTCTAAATTGATTTGATGTCTTCTTCCTTCAGCTCGATAATTCGCGAAGCCAACTCATGTATTCTTTCCGTAAAATCATGCTTAGGCTTCTTTAAAATGAAGACGCCAGAACTGAGATTCATTTGCACGTCTGGTTCATAAGGAAACATGGCAATCAAAGGCAAATTAAAGAGCCTTGCAAACTTTGCTTCAGTATTCTTGTTTGCTTGTTCAAGAGGTATCATACTGGCTACAAGCCTAACAGGTTTTGAAAGAGCTTTGGCTACATGCAGAATTGCTTCACTACCAGATACGTCTTGCTTGTCGAGCCTAGCTACCAGAAGCACCAGGTCAGAAACCCCGAAGGCAAGCAGAGAAAACTGATTGATGCCCGGGCGTGAATCTATGATTACGTAGTCAAGCAAATAGATCCTTGCGATCTCGTTGATTGCACTTTCAACAGAAGAAAGTTCAAAGTTTTTTCTCACGATGCCTACGATACTTCTTGCTTCATTGCTCGCTGGTACGAAAATTAACTTGCCATTCTTAATGTTGAATTTTTTACTCAGGTCTATGGCTGCCTTTCGTGGCGGACATCTTCCTTCCGTCGCATCGTCAAGAGTGTATCTGAGCTCTTCCTTGGTAAGTTCAAATATTACGTGCAGACCCGGAGCCGCGTAGTCCATGTCAACAACTCCGACCCGCTTTCCTCTTGTGCTAAGCGCGACTGCGAGGTTTGAGACAAGGTTGCTTTTGCCTGATCCTCCTTTCGATGAGTGAACAAGTATTCTGAGCAGAGATCATCTCACCGAAGTTTTGTCCCTTGGTGGTGCACTGTATCTGCTCTCTTAGGTCAGCATATAGATGTTTGGTGGAAACATTGCGCTAAGTCTAGATTGCTTGAAACCGACAAAGGTACATTATACGATAAGAATGCTAGAGCATACTTAATGCTCACCTAGAACAAGAATTGTCAGAGTCTCAGGTCGTGAACAAATGCAGAGGCCAATCACTCTAGCCAAAAGCCGTGGAGCCTCGAGGATACTTATTGAGAATGGTGTTCACCATCTTCAAGGTATTTTTTCGGAAGGTGAGTCTTCCCATCTATTGACGATGGATCTCTTAGGGAAACCTTCGATTGTTCACAATATCGAGAAGATTGTTTCGATGGAGGATCGAGTAGATAGTATCCTGCTTCCCACTGGTATGTCGGATGTGGCAGATACCATCTCTGATGCATTTCCAAAGCTCTCTGTCAGGGAATATTCCGAACTGGGGCCTAACGAAAGTGAGCTTGACCTCAAGATTCAAACAAACTCGGTCGTTACACGATCGCTCGATGGTAACTGCGAAATAAACCAAATGACATATCCATGGGATATCACCAAAGTCATGGAACACGTTCTCGAAACCGAGGTAAGGGCATCGAAGATTTCTGCTGATGCTAGTGTTGCTGAGACAACAATCATAGACGGTCCTTGCATTGTCGAACCAGGAGTTCAGATTGACAGTTTTTGCAAGATTAAGGGTCCACTCTACATCGGTTCAGATGCGAAAGTGGGAACGGGAAGCCTAGTTCGCGCAAGTATGATTGGAAAGGAGACGACAGTAGGGTTCAGCTGCGAGATTGGTAAATGCTACTTGGGGAAACACGTCACAATTCCTCACTTGGATGTGATCTTGGACAGCGTGATCGGGCAGAACACTTGGATGGGGGCGTTCGTCGGGACAACGAACATGATGTTGAACTACAAGACCGTCATGTATAGGATTGACGATCAGCTCATCGATACTGGCTTACTGCACTTCGGAGCAATCATAGGGTATGATTGCACGATCGGCGCGGGTGCAATAATTCTCCCTGGTCGCTACGTGCCTCCAAGAACGTTTATCCCTCCAAACGTAGTCTTTTCTTCTGTTGATAAGCTAGTTCAATGCTAATAGGTCAGTCAGACCACACTACAACTTCGGGCATCGCAGAAAGATTGAACAGAAAATCACTGCATGCTGAGCTGCCCGGGTTCGATTCCTTCTATGACTTGAATCACGCTTGAATCATTGTTCTTGTCGTGACTTCTTTCTGTTGACGTAGTGAGCATCTAGCATATATGCCTGAGAATGCATTGATTGCAACGACCGGGAAGGTGCGTTCCTTGGAAACTTTTCACACACGGCTGGATTCTGACGACCAATAGTTTGCGGAGTGTGCGTTATGAGGACATCACTATGGTTTCATTCAATGGTGTTCGACACATCAATTCGCGGGCTTCCAAAGCTCGCATCATCTACAAGAGTCTGTCAGTCACTAGATCCTGGTGAGTTATTTCAGAAAGCTAACGTGTTTATGCGAGTATGCACGATTGGTAGGTCCTTGGTATGACAGAGTACCATTTTGCCAAGGGGAAGAAGACAACCACCAGAACCATCAGGATTGAAGAAGATGTGGACTCTGCACTGGTCGAGCTTGCCACTAGAGAACGGATCAGTGTGAATTTTCTTGTGAACAGCGCTCTTCGAAAGTACGTAGAATGGGATTATCTGGCAGAAAGGTTTGGAATAGTCACAAATTTCACTGGCGCCTCAAGGAAGATGATGGCTTATCTGTCTGACGACGAGGTGAAGGAGCTTGCTCGCTGGGTCGGGCGGAATCAGTTCAAAGAATTTGTTACATTCTGGTTCAAATCAATCGACTTGGAAAATGTCCTAAGGTCGATCAAATTGCTGGGCTACTCGGGGAATTTTCGGTACGAGGAGTACGTAAATGGCAAGGTGCGCACCAGCGTGTGCAAACACAATTGTGGTCCAAAGTGGTCGCTATACTACGAACAAGTGTTTAAGTCTGTTTTTGAAGATCTCGTGAAGACTCAAGTAACAGTCGAGAGTACCGATGATCAGGTTCTTCTGAAGATACCCTCATCGAGCCAAGAGTTTTTGGAGACATTGTATGAGGACTTGCAAAGCGTTAGCAAGATCAGAAAATAATCTCCTTTTTGGATTTGCTCTTGAACTAAACGTCTGAGCAGCCTAGAAAGTCTCGTCTTGCCCCTCTGAAACCTGCTTATTCGACAAAACTCTAGTAGATTGATTACTAATGCTCATAGAATTTCTAGCTATTCAATCTCGATGCTATGATGCCAGAACTCCAAACAAGATTTGCTGGTCAAGATAGTAAGCAGCAAGTTGCGGCTTCGAAAAAAACCAGCGATTACGCGATTAGCCGAGTTTGCGCCTTCTGCAATAGTGAGATCCCTCTGGACGCTGGGGACGTAATCTTCGGAGAGCAATGGTATCACAGTCTCTGCTGGGAGGCAATCAAGGAAAAGCTAGGCTAAGGACAATGCACTATCATCATAGAGAAGCTTTGGCAGTGGCGCACGTGATTGTTGGACGAGATATCATTAGTAGACATGTTTTGAATTGATTAAGCGAAAGTATGAAGCGATTCAGTGGACGGACGATGCGGATTATAGGATTCCTAGCGAGCTTCTCCAGTGGCTGAATCGTGATTCGTATTCATTCCTGGTGAAAGGCGCTCCAGGGACGGGTAAGACGACTCTGGCACTGACTATGCTAAAAGCCCTAAACCCACAACAGAATTTTCTTTTTGTATCTACAAAGAGTTCTCACTCTGAAATATTCAGGGACCATGGCTGGCTTTCTGGATTTTTGAGGCTGACAAAGGAAGAGATGAGAGATGATCGGCGCCTGCTCTATTCTCACAGAGGCTCGTTTGTCGACGCGCGGCTGGATGAACAGTCCTCGCTTTTTGAAACAATCACTGACGAATTGATGAATCAGCGCTCTCCGCTCATAATAATTGATAGCTGGGACTCTATCAGCGAAATGATGGAACCCGAGGCCCTTCTTGCGAATGCAAAGATGCTCCAGACCTGGTGCGAGAGAGCCTCAGCAAAACTGATTTTGATCAGCTCTACGCAGGAAACAAAAACTTTTGACTCGGTGGTCGACGGCATTGCTTTGTTGCGGCAAGACTTTCTCGAAGGTAGGAGAGTAAGGGAGATTGTTTTCTCAAAGCTACGCGGAATAGAAACAGTTCACCCCTCTTACTACTTCACGCTAAACGGCGGTATCTTTCGGAGCTTCGATCCTTATCGATTATCGGACTTTGCAATTGATCGAGAAGTGCAGATGCATTATCCTGTGTCTCACTGGTTAGACAGATCGAGGCCGCGTTCAATTTCCACAATGCATCGGGACCTCGACATTGTACTGGGAGGCGGCTTCCCCGTTGGTTCCGTCGCCGTTTTAGAAATTGATCGAAACGTCAATTCCAGAGTGGTTTTGGCCGTTTTCAGGCGAATGCTTGATCATCTAGTGAAGAGCGGAAACCTACTGCTATTTCAGCCACCCTTTGGAATCGATGCTGAAAAAGTGGGAAATATTCTCGGATCATTCACGCATGGCCAGAGGAAAAGGAGGGTAGAGGTGCTTTGGACAAACTCAGACGATGTCAAACTTGACGCGAAGACATTATCAGATCACGAAACCGGCTGTAGTCCTCTGGAAATAACTTCATCTGATCTCAGGAAAAAATTCCCTGAAAGAACGCTCGTTGCCCTTTTAGACTTGGGTTCTATGCGTATGCAAGAGGGTTGGAAGCAGGATACATGGGCGAAACAGCTGCAAGAGTTTCTGCGCCGCGAAACAGATCTATCAATAATCGTCACAAGAAGGGGGGAAATCCAGGATGACCAAAGCATTGAAGCAGAAACTCGCCTTGAGATCGTGGACATGAGAGGAACTCTGTTTCTTGATTGCAGGGTACCCTATTCACAGTACTTTGCTGTGTCTTCGGAGAAGAAACTTGGAAGATCCTCGATCGAACTGGAGCCAATGTTGTGATTGTTTTACTCTCGTTACAATTCAGATGTGTGATAGCTAGAAGTATTCGGGGATGAAAGAATCAGGCTGGTCGATTCTACCAAACTTAGCGGTCTTTGAGTAAGTCGAAAGAGGCACGTACACTTCATTCCAGTATCGGAGGCACACCAGATGTTCGTAGCTATCAACCTTGATGTCTTCATGCAGCACCGAATTTCGAAATATGATATCTGCCTCATTGACCCCGGCTGTTGCGCGCATCGGAGTAGACGCAGAGAACCTCGGATTGATCTCGAAGATCTTCAACTTCCCATCGTGGAATCTGCCTTGGATATTGATCGGTCCTCGCGCGCCAAGTTTCAAGGATGCTTCCTCTGCTGTACTCCGAACCTCTTTGAAATCGTCAATGAAAGCCTTGTAGGTCTGACCGGATTCGAGAATCCTACGCATTGCAATTGAAGACATGACCGAGTTTCGCCTAAAATCGACGGTGACTCCTGTGGTGAATTCAGAGTCTTCTCCAGGGATGAGCTCTTGGATTATCGGACGCCAGCCACTTTTTTGAATCGAGGAAATGGCCAGATTCAACTCTTCTTTGTTCTTGACTTTGTACACCTGCAGAGATCCATGCCCCTCTCTCGGCTTCACAATAGCAGGAAACCCACAGATTGAAGCAAAAGAGTCTGCCTCTTCAGGCAGCGCACTATCCGGACAAGGCAAGTTGTTTTGTCTCAAGAATTGAAAAGTCTTCCACTTATCAACGCAGGTGGAGATGACGTCGGGAGGGTTGGAAATGACAACTGCTCCCGTTCTGTCCTGAATCTCTTCTCGTGCTTTTGCCATGATAAGGAGCTCTTCATCAGCCCCGACGTATACTGCCTTAATTGACTCTGCCTTGCATATTTTGATGACACTCTCAACGTAGCCGCTTGATACAATCGGTGGAACGAGGAAACCCACATCTCCTCGGTACAAGCCGGCAGCCTCAGGACTCATGTCAGTTGTATAGATCTTGTACCTTGTC
>JAKAPU010000105.1 GCA_021806865.1 archaeon | reverse complement strand
AGAACAACAAAAAGGTGGAATCCGCTCAGAACGAGGCTCAGTGCAAAGGCCACCATTGCTGCGGCTCTGAGTCCATCGGCCAAGACCATGAGCCTGAGCCTGCTGTATCTGTCTGCAAGCGCACCGGAAAATATGCCGAAGACAATACGCGGAACCAGACCAGCAAGTCCCATCAGGGCGACGTCAAACGCCGAGCCGGTCGCTTCGTACACTAACCAGTTTATTGCTAGCATGCCCGCCGATGACCCTATCGAAGATGCAATGGAGCCTGTCCAGAGCCCTCCAAAGACACGCTGACGGAAAAGCGAGACGCGAACCTGTCCTTCTTCCATCCTTGAACTGGAGCCAAAGACTTTAGCGTGTATAAATAGTCAGTGCACTTCAGGATCAAACTTTGAGTTCTATCTATCTCAGCTCCAATTGGAAGAAGCACTCTTGAGATTCATTAGGATCATAATGCGATTGTGGCGAGTCACTGCACCTGCTCATGAATGACTCATCCCTAAATTCTTTGGGATTATCGATATCCGCTCGACAGAATCATGTAATGTAGAAAACTAATGCAAAAGTTCAGGAGATCAAAGATTGCAGTCTCCTCTGCAGTTGCTGTTGCGTTTGTCACGATAGCGTTCATACTCGGCGCGGGAGCCTTGGGGTTGTTTGTCAACTATCAGGATAGCCAGTCCAGCTTCTCCAGCACGGCTGCTCAGCAGGCCACGGTTACCATGACGACGACCTATCCAGCTCCGACTCAATCAGTAGAGTCTTACACTGCTCCTTCATGTGCTACTTCTTCCTCGGGAAGCACCAGCGTCACCCTTGTGGCCGAGAGAGTGAAGGTGCAGATAGCGAACAACGTAACCTACGACGGGTGGAGCTTCAATGGCACGATACCGGGTCCAACTATCTGGGTGAATCAATGCGAAAATGTTCAGTTTACGCTGATCAACAATGACACCATGGCGCACTCTATTGACTTTCATGCCGCACAAGTGAACTGGGCGACGGTGTACGCGCCAGTTGCTCCGGGACAATCCCTTACCTTCAATTTCACTCCTGCATATCCCGGAATCTTCATGTATCACTGCGGCGTGCCTCCGGTCCTTGAGCATATTGCAAACGGGATGTACGGCGTCATAATAGTCAACGGAACGGGCAGCTGGGCACTTCCGCCAGCGACCGGAGGGCAGTACGTCCTAATTGAGAGCGAGTTTTACCTAAACACACACCCCAATCCGGACGGAAGCTATTCGGGTAATTACACAAAGATGTTGGCCGCAACTCCTGATTACGTCGTCTTCAACGGCAAGGCATTCCAGTATATGTCTTCACCACTTGTAGTCAAACCAAACCAGCTAGTCAGGCTCTACGTTTTCAACGAAGGACCGAGCATCTGGGAAGCCTTCCACGTGATTGGAGGAATCATGGACACCGTCTATGTGGATGGAAACCCGTACAACGCGCTCCACGGGCTGCAGACGATCAGTATAGCTCCTGCTAGCGGTGCCATAATTGACATGTACTTCACAGATCCTGGTGGGTTGAACCCATTTGTGAACCATGCCTTCGCCTATGCACAGGCAGGCGCGATCGGGGTGTTCAAAGTGGAGAATACTACTTCCGTAACAGCTAGCACCACGACATCTGCTCCCGCTGCTTCTGGAGTAGGAGTGAGCATCCAGCCAGGTTCCGCCGTAAACACGACCTCGACATATTACTCGCCGCAAACGATTAAGGTTGTAATCGGAGTCAACAACACTGTAACCTGGACAAACAACGACAACGCGCCGCACACGGTGACTGCCGATGACAACAGCTTCAATTCGGGCAACTTGAATCAAGGGCAATCTTGGACTTACACATTCACCAAGCTTGGAACCTACAACTACCACTGTTCGTATCATCCGTGGATGAAGGGGACAGTGATAGTGGAATCAGGTTAGGCGGAGTGAGTTGCCTTTCATACGATACGCTTTGAGGCTCGCGCAAGATGTCCACTGACAACGTCGAAAGACGCGTCGCCATCAAGAAGATAGCTCTAGTCGGGGCAGGAGTTGCGGCGTTCGCCTTTGGTGGACTAGAACTGCTTCAACTATTGGGCAGGAAAACTACTCCGAAGACTGTTGCATTGAGCAACACCGCTCCAACAAGTGAGTCTCTTCTAACAATAAAAGTGGCTTACTTTGGAATGGCCACCCAGTCAACCGGAACTAGCGTCGAGTATCTCAACCTGCCTGCGCCGGCTCATCTTCAGGATTTGCTGTCGGAGCTCAAGCAGAGGCACGTAGTCCTTGTGGTAATGCTTCCGAACATGCAGATACTGATCAATGGCATTCCGGCCGAAGGAAATCCCGAGCTACAAGATCACTCGGAAATCGATTTCATTCCACTCTTTGCGGGTGGATAAGTCTGGGATTAGATTATCGCAGAAGTGCTCTTTGGATATCATTGATGCCGCGAAAGCAGGTTCTCCGCCAGAGATCCTGCGATCAACGCGGCCGGATACAAGACTTCTTCCTCGACCCTCGCGTGATGGGCAAGTGCGTCCAGCATATCAACGACATCGACGTGCTTTTCACCGAGGGCTGCTTTTCTTACGCCCTCGATAAGTTTTCCAATTTGCGTATGCTCTTTGAACATGCCATTGTATTCGTTTGACAGTGCTTCTCGCGAGTCTACAATCTCTTTCAGATATCGAATCTTTTTCTTGGAAGCAACTCGCTCAGCGTCCCGAGCAGAGGCATTGCGTACTTCTCCTCTTTTTCAAAGTGAGGTTCGAGTGCTTCGAGCAAATATCTGATGGACCTGCCCCTTGCATCTTTGATTCCTGATGCATGTCGTAGGAATCCCATCAACTCTTCGTGTTCTTCTTTCAATGACTCGGGTGTCCTGAGCATCTTTTTGTACACTGGTCTTTCTTGGGGCGGAGCTGGTTTATCGATAATTCCGAAAGTCTACGGGAGATCGCTTCAGACTAGTGATGTCTGAAGTACAGGGTGAAGATGTGCTTCTCTGCTCTTCGTAGTATTTCTGAGAGAGTTCCCGGCGATATTCCGAGTCTTTTTGAAAGTTCCTCAAGTTTTATCTTCTTTGGAAACTCAAAGTAGCCCATCTCCAGCGCTATCTTCACAATCTGTTCCTGCCTTGCTGTGAGCTCCTCCTTGCTCTGCAGCCGAGTCAACCTGAGTATTTCATAACCGACGCCTTGTGAGCTCAACCTGTCCGTGACCTTCTTGAGCGTGTCGTTGCCGCTGACCAGAAGCTTCCATTCCATCTTTCCGTTGTCGGTTGTCGCTGCCGAGAGAAGAGAGCAGTTGAGATCAGATAGTGTCGAACACACGGGACAGTTTTGGGTAGTTATCGCGCCCATGATGCGGTGCGAATCCAGCTGAACAAAGTCAATGTTTTGGATGTCATTGGAACTCTTGAGCGCGTCAAGAAGCTTTTCTGCGCTCGCGCTCGAAGATGAGATCTCGACATAATCTCTGACGCCCTTGCCGGACTCTTTCACATCCATTATCTTGACCAGAGCCGAATGGCCTCTATTCATGGCCTTGATCCAATTTTCCGGGGCGTCGACCAGTAGATGGGCCTCGAGCACACACTCCATCACGATTCGAGTTGTATTAGGTATTTCGCATTGCCTGCAAATGAGAATTTGCTCACCTGAATTCTGGTGGACGATCATCGAAACTGCTAGCTGAGTCCCAATATATTCGAACAAGTGGCCGTTGAGATATCGATGTGGCCCAAACCCACTGAGCTATCTTTCTGCTTCCCTAATGTCTTAAGGCATGAGATCAAGCTGACAGTTGAAATAGGGCTAACAGGGGGAATTAACGAGAGCGCCGGCGATGTCGATAATCACAGAACTGGAGCGGTCAACCGCGTATGTGTTCAAGTTGCTCACAACGCTCGTTGGACTTGTCGTTGTCGTCGTCTCTCTGGGGTACCTGTTCAACGAATACAGTTACCTGCAATCCCAAGCGAGTGCTTCGATAGTTGACATTGTGACGATAATAGCGATCTTTGGCACTGCTCTTTCCGGGATCGCCCTGATTGCCAGTTTTGCAAACGCTCTCCGAGCAAGGTTTCCCACGAGAAAGACCACGATCCAGGTCAAGCCGACCTACGGCTTTGGCACACTCTTGGCGGTTGGGCTCGGCGCGACTTTGGGCTCTCCGCTTTTCATACTCATCCCGCTGAACATCATGCAGTACGAGTTTGTCTCTCTAGGCTCCCTTGTGCTGGCCACCATACTATCTGTCCTGATGGCCAAGGTCTACGCGGACATGTACGAAGAGTCGTTGAAGTTCGGACTGGACGCCCTCGGCGGTCCCTCATTCACAAAGGTTGCTTGCGGGACGCGGAGCGTGAGGTACTTCATCTCTAGGCTTTCGATGTGGGTAGCAAACACCGCCCTAGCTGCGTACTCCAAAATAGTCTTCGTTGTATTTGATTTCGAGCTCATGCCTCCGATTCTTTCAGCCTACGGGATCAGCGGCGTTGAATCACAAGTCATCGTTTGGTCGATCACTGGCGTCTTCATCGCATGGACTGTGCTGAACGCCTTGTTCGAACAGAGGCTCCTGAAGCTCATCGGTCGTCTGCAGATAGTCCTGACTGCCGTGATGGTGGCCATACTTGTCTATCAGAGCTACACACTCGGAATCAAGGGTTCGTGGAATCTATCGGGCATTTTCAACTTTGGACCTTCGGCAAACATGATCGCGGCCCTAGTCATAAACACAGGATACCTCTACCTTCTCTTCTTTGGATTTCAGGAGATACAAGCTCTGGAGCGGGACGCGCTAGAAACTTCGTCCATTCCGATAGTCTCCTGGATTTCCAGAAACTACAGGATGAGCAAGTCCAAGTATCTGGGTATAGCTATGGTTTTTTCGGTTCTAATTGCTGCAGCGATAAACATACTTTACGGACTTGCAGTCTTCAGCCTGCACCCAGACCTGAGCCAGCTTTTGAAATCCCAGATACCTGCGCTCTATCTAGCTCAGAGCTACCTTGGCTCGGGCCAGGAGCTACTCATAGCTATTGCATTCCTCATTGCAACGATTACCACTTTCGTTCCCGCGTTTTTGGCTGCGTCAAGGCATCTCGGGGCACTTGCCGAGGATGGATTCATGCCGATTTCACTTGCGAAACTCTCGTATGTCTTTACTCTCGCCGCCATCCTCATACTTGCGGAGGGAAACCAAGAGTTCCTCGTTGACGTTACCGACTTTCTGGTCTTAATCAGTCTCGGCGTGATTTCCCTTTCTGCCATATGGCTAAGGAAGCGGCTTCGAGTGCCCGTCGGTCTGAGCGGTTTTCTTCCATTTCTAGTTGGGGCAAGCTGTTTTGTAGCAGGAGCAGCGATCTACTTCATCAGTCCCTCGGTCGCTGTGTTTGGCTCTGTATCCATAGTGGTTGCGTACCTGATCTACGATATTTACGAGCTAGGTTCGCTTGGTTCGCAGCTATTCCTTGGGGTACTAAACTTGGTCGTCTACATGCTGCTAGCATTTTACCCGCACGCTTTCGCTCAGCAAAGTTTCTTTCTGTTCCAGTGGCTGAACTTGTCATTTTTGGACACGGGAGTGCTCTCCTTCTTTCTGATTTTGACCTCTGGATTTTTGTTTGCGAACGCGCTGCTCGACTATAGGCTTTCCAGGCAATCGCTAACTAGGCGTAGGGAAGCGCTCAAAGTGTGAACGCGGAATCTGTCTGCCTGCGGTTACCAGACTAACTACGCAATTCGTTTGTCCTTCTCTTCAATACGTCTCGAGTAAGGCGGTCTAGCGTCGGACGCTTACTATTATCTGCCCATTCGCGATGTCTCTTACGTTGATTTGTTGAGGATGCACTGAAAAGATAACCTGAGAGAGGTTATCTACCATTTCTGGATCTGGCTTTGATCCGCCGCTCGAAAGCAGTTCAATCATGGCTTTCTTGGTCTTGGGTACGCCGTGTTTGGAAAGAAACTTTACAACTTCTGGCCTGTTATAGAACTCTCTTCTTTTCGAGACCTCATCTATTTCTGGCACAAATTATTATCTCGGGGGTAATCAACGCCGACGTTCGATATAAGCGTAGCAAAGCAGTAGGGACAATCGACTCATCTGTGGCATTCGCACGAGCAGCGCCGCATCTCGTCGCGACAGTCAGAGTGCCTACCCCACTTGCAGTCCAGCGTCTTGTAGTGCTCGAGTTCAACCTTTCTTTTTTCCATGTCGTGGCAGTAGCACTTGCACTGGCTTGAAAGGGTGCAGTCCTGATGCATGCCGAGAACGCAATTTGTGGACTTGTAAGACACCATCTTGAACGCGCCGCTCGTTAGGAACCTGATGGATACATTATTGTTTCCATCTGCCACTGCTTTTGAATTTATTTTCTCTAACTAATTTGCTTCTCCGGTGTGAGACCAGAAAGAGCCAGCGGATTCTTCTTCTGTCTGCAATATCAAATAGTTGTCAGCGGAGATTTGCCTTGAAGAAGGCTAGAGTCTTTTGCCAAGCATCTCTCGCCGCTTCCGGTCTATAACTCTGAGGACTCTGATCGTTGAAGAATGCATGTGGGCATCCAGGGTAAAGCAAGAGTTGTACTTTTTTCCCCAGCTGCTTGAGAGTAGCCTCAAGTTTTCGAGCTTGGTCAGGTCTTATTGAACGATCTTCCTCACCATAGATTATGAGCAATGGAGCAGCAATTTTTGTGAGTAGATCTTCACTCGGTAGGCGTGTGGCGTAGTACGGAGCAGCGGCGGCTATTCTCTTTCCAGCCACACAAGCAAAGTTGAACGAATGAGTCCCTCCGAAGCAGAATCCTGTTATTCCAACTTTGTCTGGTGCCGCGAGATTGCTGTTCTTGAGGTAATCAAGAGACTCGCCGATGATCTCTGCCGAAGCTTGAGTGGTAACACTCGACGAGAGTTTCATCGCAAGATCGGGAGTCGTCGCAACCTCTCCACCGTACAGATCTGGCGCTAGTGCAACATAGCCCTCGGCAGCGTACCTGTCCGCTACATCTTTTATGTGAGGAGCAAGACCCCACCACTCGTGGATGATGATTACGGCAGGGCTACTCTTTGAAGCGCTTGTGGGTAGGCTCAAGTAACCTGATAGTCTTCCATCCTTTCCGAACGAAACTATCGAACCATGCATCGACTCGGGCATTTCGAGATTTTGAAACTGAGCTGAATTCTATATGTGCTTATTGTCGATCGCGTGATTTTACCCAGAAAAGTTTCTAGCTTCGTTTGTACTTCTTGACGCGAGTTCTTGGAAAGATGTTTTGATTGCTCACAGTGCAAGCATTGAAACGATTATAGGTCAATCCTTCTAATCATATTACAATGTCCGACTATCAGTTGGAGACGAGCGGGCTGAAGATAAGATACAGGAAAAACGAGGCTGCCCTTGAAGCGTATCCTCCCAGAAACCACGCCGTCGTCCTCTTTCACGGCCGCGCCTTTTCACTTGACAACTGGTACGACATAGGAACGGTTGAAGCACTCGGTGAAAAGGGATATCCGGTGTACGCAATAGATCTCCCAAGCGGAACGGCATCGAAATCTGACAAGGTGAATTACGCAAAGCTGAGAGATTACGTCCCGATACTCGAAGGAATGTTCTCCAAACTCGAAATAGGAAATCCAGAAAGAAAAGTAACAATTGTTGGTCCCTCGATGGGTGGAGGATTCGCCCTAGCATATGCGGTTGCGCATCCTGAGGCAGTCGAAGGTCTTGTGCTCATCAGTCCTGCTCTCCACTCACTCGAGCAGTCTAGTCTTAGAAAGATCAAAACACCAGTGATGCTAGTCTGGGGAGAAAAAGATGACGTTTTTACGCTAGAGCAGTACGGTGTCCCGCTCAAGGCCAAGTTGGAGAGTTGTAGGCTCGTTACACTGAAGAATGCAGGCCACGCCGCTTATCTCGACAAACCAAAGGAATTCAACGAAATGCTACTGGGTTTCCTCGAAGAAATTTCGAGAAAGAGTTAGGCTCCACGTCCTGCGTAGTAGAATGTCAATGCCTGAACAGGCTTGCCTAGCCCAGATGCGAAGATTCTGGCAAAGTGCACGGTGGAAAGTCTCTTAGCTCTTGAAGCCCTTGATGAAACCTTCCACGGACATCGCGGGCATGCTCATTATCTGTACAGTACCGCGCGAGCCGAGCTCCGCTGAGACTCGAGCCACTGTCTCGTTATCCGGAGCCTCCAGTATGGTGACGAAGTCATATGGGCCCAGCACTACGAGCTGCGAGACCACCTTTGCCCCGTAGTGCTCTATCTCCTTGTTCACTTCTGTTATCCTGCCTGGGCGCTCCTTCACAGTCTTTCTACCTTCGGGAGTGAGTGTCGATAGAAGAACGTAGGTTGGCATGAGGGTGAAATACCTAGTACACGGTATTAAGTCTGATGAAAATATGATCTGAAGTTCGACAGATTCTTGCCTCTCGCTTGCTTCAAACTAGGCACTTTCGAATCGAAGGGCAGTTCAAGCTGGAGATGACTCTAAATCGTCTGCGTTGAATGCGTTATGTGAGAGTGAAATGCGGATTCTAAGGAGTTCCAAATTCTTGTGCAGTGGTGCTTGTAGTGTTAGGTGTGCTCTCAGTCGTCGCCTGTGTTTGGGCGGTATCAGCAGCTGGTGCTGACTCGGCACCCTCAGCTGCTTCCTGGGTCACTTTCGACTGTCTTTCCGATACTTGGTGCTCGAGCCACACTTCCATGCTATCCATGGGAAGCTTTCCTTCCGCAGGCACTTCCTTCTCAACCACCTGCTGCTTTTCTAGCCACTCTTCCATCGAGTCAACCGGCATCTTCGCGGCCTCGCTTGGCTTCTCTTCACCCTTCGTAGGCCTGCTTCGTTTTGCCTGTGCATCGATCCAAGCATCAAAGGTATCGGAAATCGCCTTCTTGCTTGGCGATCTGCGGACCTTTCTGCTGCTCTTTGGGGAAACTTGTTTTCTTTTCGATATGGAGGAACGCTTTTTCGCAGGTTTCCTCCTTGAAACTTTGGGCATGCTGATTGAGAGCCACAGTTGTCACAGAAATACTTTGTCGAGACCCCCCTCGATATGTCGGTTTGTCTGAAAAGTATTAGAATTTGAGAATGCCATTAACTGCTTTCCCAGAATGAACCCATTGCCACGCAGCTCCAAGTTTCTGCTGCGCAAGCTTTGATTGTGTCGGATATTCCAGTTGCCAGGGCCAGAATCTCGTTTAGCGAAGTCAACAACAATTGAAACGAAGTCCTGGAAGGCAACTTCGGATGAAATCTCAGCTAAGAATTTACTTTTCATTTTATTAGTGACAATACCCAGATACACTATCGGCGTAGGATCGTGTCAGCGACATTAACTCCGGCCACCCTTCCTTCTGGTCAGCAGGTCT
>JAKAPU010000104.1 GCA_021806865.1 archaeon | reverse complement strand
TCACTCCAAGTATCCTACCTTCACCGAGGGCCACGCGATCTCTGTATTTCATTTCCTGAAGCTTGTCTGCTGTTGAAAACAAGAGCTCGAGCTCTTTACGGTCGATATCCTTCATGGAAAGTATGTCTCGTCTGTAGAATGGGTTTGGCAGAACTTGGCACCCCGGTTACGAATCTGTGCAAACTCGCGGTTTTCGCATATTAAAGCTATCACGAAGGGCACAGAGATCTTTCGAACGGAAGCACGCGACAAGGGTTGCTTGTAAAGGCGCATCGATCTTTACACTACCTGAGATCAAACGGTAACGTGCAAAATCCCGAAACGCGAATGTTCTTCTAGACCAGCACGAACAGAAGCATCGAATGGAAGTACTCTTCGTATGCTGGGGAAACATAAACCGCAGCCAGGTAGCGGCGGCTGTTTTCAACAAGCTTTCCACACAAAACCATGCACTCAGTGCAGGTATCAGTCCCAGAAGGCAAGGTGTTCTGGTCAAAAACGAGCACAACAATCCACTAGTTCCGATGAGAAATGCAGGTTATGACTTGTCAAAGTCCAGAGTGCAAAGGCTCACGGAGAGAATGGTTGATTCGGCCAGCAAAGTAGTCCTCATCCTTGACAGGACGTACGAGAGAGATACCCGCGTTCTTGAAAGAAAGTCGAGATCTGGAAATCTGGGAAATTGGGAGAATAAGAGACGACATTTCGTTCGCCGAATATTGTAAGCTGGAGCAGATGAAAATCAAGCGGATAGAGAAGCGAGTGAGGAATCTGGTGGAAAGGATAGGCTAGGCATGGAATTTCATTCACTCACAAAAAACTCTCAATCTCAAATTAGTGGATGAACGTCATACTGACACGACTCATTCCTTGCTTGAAACCTAGCGAGGCGGGTACAAACGTTTAAAACAAATTCGAAGGAAAGTCGCTCTCGCACCGGATCAAGTTGAGCACCAGCGTATACTCGGGCACGAAATCATTTGCTGTTCGCGGCTCGATTCTGTCATACGGCCAGTTGGATGAACTAGCAGATTCTGACGGACTCGAGACTCTGATCTCCAAATTGAAGGGCACCGCTTACGGCGATTTCCTAGCCGACTTGCAAAAACCGTACGATGCGGTGAAGACAGAGCAGGCTTTGCAGCGCAGACTCGCAAAGGTCGCTCGCTCCATGATCACTGCGACCTCAAACTCCAAGGTACTTCACGCATACTATTCAAAATTCTTGGCAAACAATCTGAAGGTTATACTGAAGGGTCTCGCACTGGAAAAGAGTTACGATGAGATTTCGCGATTCGTAGATCTCTACACGGAAGAACTGGTAGGGACCAGAGACGTAATAGTACGCGTGTTGGCTTCTAGGAGGCTGGACGAGGCTGTGTCCACACTTCGGGCAACTCAGTTCGGCGAAGCCGCTGAGGCTGCAGTCAAAGCCTTTCTGGAGACAAAGAATTTCCAGGTCATTGATCTGTATATCGACAGAGCGTACTATCGCGCGCTGCTGAGTGGGTTTCTGGCAGAAAGAAAGGGTAAGAGAGACTTGCGCGAACTGATCGCAATTGATGTTGACGCTTTCAACATGACATCTGTGCTGCGTGCTCGCGAGTGGGGTCTCTCACCAACAGAGGCCGAGCAGCTCATCGTGGAGCCACAGTTCAAGGTCCCGCGCGAGGTTCTCGTAGCGCTTTCAAGGTCTGAGACAGCGAGTGAATCGATAGCTCAGATCGAGCGAACTCCGTATGCGGGCATTATTTCGCAGCAGGATGCATCGAACCCCGACTGGGTATCTCAGTTGGAATCCGGGCTAGAAGCCCTAAAGTTTAGGGCAGCAAAGAGAACTTTTACTTGGGATATATTCAGCACAAGCGAAGCTCTGGGTGTTCTAAAGCTGCTCGAGTACGAAATCCGAGCGCTGTCGAGTATAGCCTTTGGAATAGAGCAGAAAATCGCTCGAAGCGAAATAATGCAGAGACTGAGCTATCTGGGCTTAGCTTGAAGGCTCAGCGGACCATCGATTCCTGTTCCATCTGCTTTATTTTCCATTCAAGTGCTTGCTTGAACTCTGAGTTGTCGATGAGGTTCAGGTTGCTTCCGCAGGTCGGACACTTGAAAAAAGCCTCCATCGCCTCTTCGAAAGTTAGTTTCTTGCAGGTGGGTGTTTCGCAGCTGTAGAACTCGTGCTCTTTTTCGTAAGACAGGCGATTTCTCAAACGCTCCAGGGCCTTTTTCTTCTGAGTCTCTATGAAGCCGTCGACTTGATCCCTCTGGGCCTTCCACCTGTAGACAAACCATCCTCGCTTGAGGTCTCTCACTCTGATCCCTGAGATCAGCGATCTACCAAAGAGATCATAGAGCGCCTTTCTCACCGAGTTAATTTTGAGTCCGGTTGCGCTTGCTATCTCCTCGTCCGTAGCGTTTTCATTGTTCAAAAGCGCCCTTGCCACCTTTACGTAGTCTTCCCCGCCAAGCAAACTGGCTATCTTCACAAAGGAATCCTCATATTCAATCTTCATCTGAAACTCGCACCTTTTTTCCTCTTGAATTTGGTTCAATCCTGATTTTTGCGTTGATAAATGTGGTATATAGCTCCGCTCCCATAAAAAGCCTATCAAGGAATACAGCAAGAGCAGCAACCTCGCTGTGGGGTTGATTTCCCACCGAGACATTATAGTCAGCAATCGAATATATTTCTGCTGGGACCTTTTCCGCGCCTATTACCAATAGAAGATCTTTGTTTGCCTTTAGATCCTCACGCAACTTGGGAAGGACTTTGTCCAGCGCTTCTCCGTACATTGTGAGGTGGACGACCTTTCCATGCCAGTTCTCTGCAAGTTTCCGCCACTCTTTTGTGTATCTGACCTGAAAGTCGCCGCCCCATCGCTCGTTCAATCTCTCGATCGAATCGACTGTGTGGTCGTCAGCCCCGGTAAGCATCAGCGCCTTGGCGCCGAACGCACGTGATACGAGGCCGATATGGGTGCTTGTCCGCTCATCTCTGACAAGTCGATGCCCAAGACGCAATACTGTTACAGTGTACGGAGGTACAAACGAGCCTTTAACCTTGGAATGTGCAGACTTTTTCATGCTCACTGATCAAGTTGTTTGGCGGAATCCACCAACATACTGACTATCCAGAGTCGGTGGTGACTTCCTCCGTCGGAACGTAAAGCTGGATTTTGAGAAAGTGCTCTAATTTCTTTGCCAATACATCCTCTGGCTTCATTGAACCGACTTCGAGGTGACTTATTACGGAAGGTTTTTCGTTTATCCTTCTTCCCAGCTCCTCCTGAGTAATACCAAGCAGCTCTCTAGCAGACTTGATTACTTTGCTGTAATCATCCCTGAGAATCATTTCTTCCGCGTCGTAGGCAAATGTGGGCGAAGGTGGAGGAGGGGACTTTTTCTGTGGTGGTCGGGACGTACCAAAAGCACCTTGAGGCGCTCTGGGTGATTTCGCTGCTATTGGCTTTGGAGCCCTCGCAGGCGTGCCCAGTCTTGAACAGTTATTGCAGACTCGGAATACTCCACCATCAATGTTCACGACCTGTACCTCGCCCCTAATGGTACTGCCACACAATTCACAATTCAATAGGATATCGACAAAAAAAGCGGAAGACACGCATTTATGTGCTTTGTCAGTGCAAATAGGGCAAGATTGAATAAGACAAAGAAAGTTGTCGCCATGAAGCTTACACCGAGGCACTTCAAGGATCGGACCTCGATTTCGAAACTGACGATGAGTCTTGACTATATCTTTGGGAGGGGTACTTCAAAGGCTCTCAAGTCACGGAAACTTGCTTTTGAATACTCTCGGAGAACCGGTCGGTTGAAGTATGTGACAGAAGATGGTTCAAGCAACATTTTGTTCACTTTCCGAACAAACGGCAGCATAGCACCGACTGTGTTGGGCACAAAATTGTTGCTATCGCGCATTTCGAGGAATGAGAGGCCGCCGTGGGTTGTGACAGTAATCGACGGTGTTTCAGAAGTGGTCTCGACTGGCAAGACCGTGTTTTGCAAACACGTCGTACAGTGTGGCGATAGTGTTAGGGCTGGGGAAGACGTCGCGATAATGAACGAGTCAGGAGACCTCTTGGCTGTGGGCAGGACTGTTGTCTCCGGTCCAACCATGAAACAGTTTAAGAGGGGGCCCGCGATTAAGGTAAGGGAAGGACTTACAAAGATTGGCTCCGATGAACTTTGACAATCGCCAAACGCGCCGCATGATGGAAAAGATGGGCGTGACCATGGATCAGATTGAAGGCGTGGAAGAAGTAATCATACGCACTCCCGAAAAGGATCTGGTGATAAAGAACGCTAACGTATCAGAAATGAAAGTGAAAGGATCCAAGATCTTCCAAGTTGTTGGGGAAGATATTGAGGAGCGAATGCGAGAGAAGCCAAAATACACAAGGGATGACGTTCTTCTCGTTGCGCAGCAGGCCAAAGTATCAGAAGCAAAAGCAGAACAGGCTTTGAAGGACACCAACGGCGATCTGGCTCAAGCGATACTCCGACTATCTTGATGACACTGCAAAGTTTAAGACTGCCTGCTTGGCCGAGTCGTTTTACATTACGTAAGGTCTTGCGGTTAATCGTTTAACAAAGTGAGATAATTGGCAGTTGAAACTTCACAAAGCGGACAGGTAGAACACTTCCCGGACAAGAATGCGGAAAAAATCCAGAATGCTATCGCGATCCTTTCAGACATGGAATCAAAACTTGATGAACTGGGTTCGCAAGTTTCCGAAATGAAACGAAAGCTTATCGTCTATGCAGAGACAGAAGGGGAAGCAACGAAATCTGAAATCATCGAGCAGGCAAAGAAGGAAGCGGAGTCAGCCACCGATTCCGTGAAGAAAGCGGCCGCCAAGGAAGCCGAAGCAATCGCCAAGAAAGGTGAATCCGAAACCGAGGCTCTGAGAAAACGGATTGAGATGAGCATTTCCCAAGCAGTCGATTTGATAGTAAGCGCGGTCCAGTCCGTTTGATATTGGGTGGTATAGAGCCAGACTTTGCGAGTAGTCGCGATTGGAAGCCGGGGTTTCGTCACTGGGTTCGAACTGGCTGGAATGGACGGCGTCAAAGTGGAAGACTCTGAACAAGCCCTTTCTCAAATTCAGAATTTCATGACAAAGAGCGACGTTGCGCTAATCTTGGTCTCTGATGATCTCGCAAAACCGATTCATGATAAATTGACAGAAATTAGGACGAGAAGACCAATGCCGCTAATTTACGAAATCCCTGCACCAGGTAGCAAGAGAGAGAAGGTGGAATATAGGGCTATGTTGAAATCAATACTTGGAGTTTGAAGTGATAGCATGAGTAGTGCGGAACATACCGTGAAAAAAGTGTCCGAGGAGGCACGCTCGGAACTCTTTACTGAGCTCTCCGGAGGCAGAACTTTGGCGGTGGAAGCTGTTACAAAAAGGCTGAACGAGACCATTGCCGAAGTCCAGCGAATAATTGACCAGCAAGAGAGACACGCGGACGCTCTGAAGCGCCAAATCATTGGCGCTGCCGAGATGAGCGCCAGAAACAAGTCTCTCGAAATAGTGGAAGACAATCTAAACAAATCCTTCGAGGAGGCCATGAAGAAGCTGAAAGCAGCATCCGAAAGCCAGGGCTATGAGAAAGTCCTGAGAGCTCTAGTACTCGAGGCGTTGGACCAGGTAGGCGGTGAAAGCTTTGTTCTGCATTCAAACTCTAGGGATCAGAAGACTTTGAAAAAGATCGCCGAGATGGTCTCCAAGGAGAAAAATGTGAAAATTAGCATCGACGCTTCGCCCCTGGAGAAGACGATTGGAGGTGTGGTCGTTAATTCTTCTGATGGGTATGTTACGTTTGACAATACGTTCGAAGCGAGACTGGAGAGACTAAAGCCTTCGCTTCGAAAGCAGATTGCGCAGATTTTTTCAGGACAGCAATGAATCATCTGGAGAGAAATCATCTAGGAAATTTGTGGTGAAGTGGGTAAATAGGGAATGACGGTACAAGGCAAGGTCGTTTGGGTCAGCGGTCCTGCGGTCAAAGCCGACGGCATGGCTGCTGCAAAAATGTACGAGACAGTAGAAGTCGGAGAAGCAAGGATGGTCGGGGAGGTCATCCGTCTTACGGGAGATGTTGCATTCGTCCAAGTGTACGAGTCAACTTCTGGTCTGAAACCTGGAGAACCAGTGTACGGTACGGGACAACCGCTTTCAGTTTCACTTGGTCCTGGAATGATGGGCAAGATCTACGACGGTCTTCAGAGGCCTCTGGATATTATTGCCAAGAAATCTGGTGCATTCATTGGGAAAGGTGTCACGGCGCCTCAGATTCCACTCGACCAGGAGTGGGACTTTACTCCGAGAGTGAAAGTGGGCGATGAAATTTCAGGGGGTTCTATCATCGGGGTCGTACCAGAAACGAATCTCATCGAGCACAGAATACTTGCACCCCCAGACATGCACAAGGCTAAAGTTGTCGATGTTGTGAAGGCTGGGAAGTACAACGTAGAACAAGTAGTTGTTACAGTAGAATCGGACGGCCAGAAGATACCTCTGAAAATGTATCACAGGTGGCCTGTGAGAATTCCAAGGCCATCAGTTGAGAGGTACGACCCAGAAATCCCGCTGCTGACAGGTCAGCGTGTGCTTGACACATACTTTCCGATCGCAAAGGGCGGAACTGGCGCTATTCCCGGAGGTTTTGGCACTGGTAAGACAGTCACGCTCCACCAGGTTGCAACTTGGGCGGACGCAAAGGTCGTTTTTCACGTTGGATGTGGCGAGCGAGGGAACGAAATGACTGAAGTGCTTGTAAAATTCCCCGAACTCAAAGATCCTTCGACGGGTCGGCCTCTGATGGAGAGGACCATTCTCGTTGCCAACACTAGCAACATGCCGGTCGCGGCAAGGGAAGCCAGCATTTACACGGGAGTCACTATGGCTGAGTACTATCGTGACATGGGCTATGATACCGTCCTCGTGGCGGATTCAACTTCGAGGTGGGCGGAAGCACTCAGAGAAATCTCAGGGCGTCTCGAGGAAATGCCTGCCGAAGAAGGATATCCTTCTTACCTTGCCTCAAGACTCGCGGAATTCTATGAAAGGGCAGGCCGTGTGAAGACACTCGGCAGTCCAGAAAGAAATGGATCTGTGACCCTCGTTGGCGCAGTTTCCCCAACGGGAGCAGATTTTACAGAACCAGTGACCACACACACTATCAGATTCATTAGGACATTCTGGGCTCTGGACACCAGGCTTGCATACTCAAGACACTATCCTGCAATCAACTGGATGACCTCGTACTCCGGTTACGTTGATACAATTGCGAAATGGTGGACAGCAAACGTGGACAAGGAATGGGCGACACTCAGAGCAGAGTCCTACGAGGTGCTGCAAAGAGAGGATACATTGAAGGAAATCGTAAGGCTCTTGGGTCCCGAAGCTCTGCCAGATGAAGAGAAGCTGATATTGGAAATCGCAAGAATGATCAAGATCGGCTACTTGCAGCAGAACTCGTACAACCCAGTAGACACCTACTGCAGTCCGCTGAAACAGATCAAACTCCTCAGATCTCTAGTGTTGTTCCACAAAGAAGCGCTGAATGCTCTAAGAAGCGGTGCAACGCTTGCACAGATCAGGGAAATGCCAATCATTCCGGTAATGCTGCGAGCAAAGTTCGAAGTGAAAGAGGACGAGCTCCAAAAGCTCGATGCGATGATGGAAGACATGAAGAACGCCTTCAAAGGGCTAGTCGCGAAGGAGGTCAAGGCAGTTGCCCAGTAGCAAAGGCGGAGTCGAGTACAGTAGAGTTGCAGAGATCCGAGGCCCTCTGCTAGTAATTCAGGGTGTAACTAGTTCTGCCTTCGACGAACTTGTCGAGGTAGAGACGAGCGAAGGCAAGAGACTCGGAAGAGTACTAGAAGTTGGTGGCGGAAAAGCAGTAGTGCAGGTCTTCGAAGGAACTTCGAGCTTGTCTACCGTGGGAACCAAAGCTCGGTTCACCGGAAGAACCATGGAAATTCCTGTATCTAACGAGCTCCTAGGAAGGGTGTTCGACGGTCTGGGTCGCCCGATAGACGACTTGCCTCCGCCTGTCGGCGAAGACTTTAGGGATGTCAACGGCGCACCAATAAATCCTGAGCAAAGGGACTACCCTGAGGACTTTATCCAGACTGGAGTTTCTGTCGTTGATGCAATGATGACGCTTGTCCGTGGACAAAAGCTTCCAATCTTCTCGGGAGCAGGCATGCCACACAACCAGCTCGCGGCACAAATTGCAAGGCAGGCTACCGTGCTTGGTGAGGCGGAAGAATTTGCGGTGATTTTCGCAGCAATTGGTGTGCAGCACGGAGAAGCTGCTTTCTTCCGCAAGACACTGGAAGAGAGCGGTGCCATCAGAAGAAGCGCGCTTTTCCTGAACCTTGCAGACGATCCCGCAATCGAAAGAACGATCACTCCAAGAGTTGCTCTAACTGCCGCCGAATACCTCGCATTCGACTTGGGTTACCAAGTGCTTGCTATCATCACAGACATGACAAACTACGCGGAATCGCTTAGAGAAATCAGTGCAGCAAGAGAAGAGGTGCCGGGAAGGAAAGGATATCCAGGTTACCTTTACACCGACCTTGCCACGATATACGAAAGAGCGGGTAAGATCAAGGGTAAGAAAGGCTCCGTGACGCAGATGCCAATTCTTTCAATGCCTTCTGACGACATTACTCACCCAATCCCAGATTTGACAGGCTATATTACAGAGGGCCAGATAGTTCTTGGAAGAGAGCTTTTCAGAAAGGGAGTCTATCCGCCAGTCAACGTACTATCTAGCCTCTCAAGGCTGCAGAAAGACGGTATCGGCGAGGGAAAGACTAGGGCTGACCACTCAGAAGTCCAGAGCCAGCTTTACGATGCGTATTCTAGAGCTCAGGAACTGAGGTCTCTAGCCGAAATCGTTGGTAAGGCAGGCCTCTCCGGAGTGGACGCAAAGTACCTGAGTTTCGGAGACTCGTTCGAGGAAAAGTTTCTGAAGCAAGGTTACGACGAGAACAGGTCTATTGAAGATACTCTGTCACTGGCATGGGATGTGCTCTCAGAACTGCCTGAAAGCGAACTTACAAAGATTCGCGTCGACTACGTCAAGAAGTATTACGGAAAGGCAAAGACGAGCGTCTAGACGGGGATAGGGTCTGGCATGTCTGTTGCTTCGGGAAACAAAGTACTCCCGACCAAGATCGGTCTGATCCAGACGAAGAGGAGCCTCCGAACCTCCAGGACGGTTTACAAGATTCTGGAGGACAAACGTGAGGTGCTCCTCAAGCGACTGGACGAGATGATTAACGAGGCGCAAAAATCGAGAGAAGATATGTGGGCGCCCCTCTCTGAAGCCTACAGGCAGCTGTATGACTCCTACTTGAAACTCGGCCCCGTTAAACTGGAATCGGTTGCTAGCAGTACGCCGCCGACGGTAGATGTAAACGTGAACGTACGCTCAATTGTTTCCGTGAGCGTGCCTACGATGCAGATCACGCAAAAGAACGTGGGCTTAACGTACGGATTTGCGGATACGAATACTTCGATGGACAAGGCGACCAGAATG
>JAKAPU010000006.1 GCA_021806865.1 archaeon | reverse complement strand
GAGCTTTGGCGGCGTGTACATCCACGGAGGGCTTGAAGGCTCGGAAGTGAACAAGATACAGCAAAGGGCGGAGATCGACAAGAACCTGAAGATATTTGCGACGAACGTGATCGCGTCTTCTGTTAATGTGTACGTGGACAACGTGCTCGTGTTCAACGAGGTGATCGATGGCAGGGATAAGCTAGGGCATAAGGTCCTGGAATACAAGAACATTGACAATAATTCTCTGTTACAGATGATTGGAAGGATTGGGCGCTTCAAGGCTGGAAGGGCTGTGATACTTACTGATACACCGATATCAAAGACGATCAATCCTGTGAAGGTTGCAAAGGCGCTTGAGAAGGAGACGCCGTTTGATCTCGTGCTTTTGATGTCAAAGTACGGGTTGAAACTTTCTGAACTTGAATTCATGTCCAAACTCAACCTCAATGAATTAGAGTTTGCTGAAAAGTGGATGTTTGAAATTGGGGCGATCGAAAAGTCCACGCACACTATTACAGAGAAGGGACTCTTGATGAGCGAGATTCCTTACGATCCTGATTATGCGCACATGATATCCGAGGCACTGATGCGCGGGGAGTACGACGTTGCCAGATTCCTGCTTGCATCCGGTGCGTTTGGAGATTCTCTGAACCACGCTTACAAGTCGGAGATGGAGGCCGTTGCCCTGGAGTTTCTGTACGCGCTGGATAAGACAAGCGAGCTCAACATCAAGGCAAAGCTGCTCCAGAAGTACTCCGAGGATCGTGAGGGCAGGTTCATCGACACGCTTGCAAACAACGGGATATTCCCGAGGTTTTTGGAGGAGGCGTGGAAAAACTACGAGGCCGCGCGCGAGTCCTTGAACGACGTGCTCCCTCCAAAGCGCGAGAAGATCCCAAGGGAAGTATTGACGGACATCAACTCGATTGACCTCAAGGACTATCTCAAGGACTGCCTGACTTTCGAGAGGTTCTACCTGCACGAAGCAAAAGAGTTCGGCCTTGACAACATCAAGATCGAGGGGGACTTCTTTGCTCGAAGCATCACGATGAATTTCAGGAAGATACTCTTCGACATTGTAGCGATGAAATGATTGATTGCAAGCTTCAGAGCTTGAGCCGAGCTTTTCGATTCGTTCAGAGCATGATTCAAGATGTGCCGTGAAAAAGATCGCGCCTGCGAGGAGTTGAGAAAAAATTTCTGAATATAAAGCGCGAATCGGACTAGTACCGGATCCTATGTATAACATCTGGTTGTTTGCTTTCATTCGTGTTCCCCTCTGTGATAGTCAGTTAGTATGACCCCCTCTACGGGGGTACCTTCTCATTCTCGTTGTTTGTCGAGTGTAGTTACTTCTTGGTAACCATGGAGATAGACACAGTCTACCCCCTCCCCCAGGGGGTACCCTCTTCTCTTGTTCGATACCACGAAGAGTCATCAACTTCTATCTGCCCTGATCATGGATCTGCAGTACTAACAAAGACACCCCCGGGGGGAGGGGCCCCCGGGGGCCCTTCCCCTGGTTCTTCCAAAGAAGAAAGGATCAGTACCCACAATCAATCTGGTGGATACCGATTTAGGACAGAGTGTGTTTGGTGTCTTTGATTGGTACAAGTTGTTCGAGTAGTTGACTTGTCGACTCGGGATATAACTACTCGTAAAAAATATTTTGAAATTTTAGAATTTTTTTATTTTCGGAAAAGTTATATGCTACTATACTTGCTGCGCAGTTTCTAATTTCTGCTCAAACACGCTTGTCGTACTGTTTGTGCGAAGTTCAAGAGCTAGTCTCTGAATCGCTGTTGATGACTCTGGGCACAAGTAGATTGATCCTACAACGCCATTTTGTATAGCGGGATGCAGGTATAAGAGAGAGTTGCCCGCAGATACTTCTCATCACTGTAGAGTTTAGATGATTCCACATATGCACAGCGGCTTTTCTCCAAGCTCTGAGAAGCAGTTCTCTCCTAACGTGCCTTCCAAATTGGCTGGTCAATCTTCGGTGAGAAAGGTTCGTATGATATGTCGCTCGTGTGGTCATGGTGGCTGCGGTGTCTACGTAACTGTGAAAGATGGGAGAGCTGTGTCGGTGGAACCTGACAAGGAACATCCTGTAAGCAATGGATACATCTGCTAAGTCTTTCGGCGCCCTAGAGCTAGAGTATCATTCGGATAGGTTGCTCTACCCCATTAAGAGAGTGGGGAAAAGAGGAGAGGGCAAATGGGAGAGAATATCCTGGGATGAGGCTCTCTCCACAATTGCGGACAAACTCAATCAGATGAAAAAAGAGACTGGAGCTGAATCCGTCGTCTTCGCACACGGAACAGTAGGGATTTTCACAGATTTGTCTACAGAGTGGCCAATCTCTTTGGCACTCCCAATGTGATGTCCCCCGGGCACATGTGCTATGTTCCGAGGGTTGCAATCTGCCACGCCATGGGAATGGAAATTCCGCTCTGTGATTACTCGAATCACCCAGGGATGATAGTCGCGTGGGGCAGCGATCACCTTGTTTCAAACCCCGATGAGAGCAAGGGAATCAACCTCGCGAATGAGGTTCGCAGGGGTTCAAAGCTGATTGTGGTAAATCCCAGGAGAATTGGTCTAGCCGACAAAGCGGACATGTTCCTCCAGATTAGGCCCGCAACCGATTCTGCCCTGGCACTCGGCATGGCAAGAGTGATTGTCAAGGACGAGCTCTATGACAAGAAATTGTGGAGGGCTACTCGTTTGGGTTTGATGAGTTCGTGAAGCGTATCTCGAAATTTGATCCCAAGACGACGGAGGAGATTACCTGGGTTCCCTCCCATCAGATCGTGGAGGCTGCTCATCTTTACGCGACAACAAAGCCGGCGTGCATCCAGTGGGGCGTGGGAATCGAGTAGAACCTGAACTGCGTCGATGCGGATCGCAGTCTCATCTACCTTGTCGCCATGACGGGGAACCTGGATGTTCCGGGCGGGAACGTAATCTTCGGTCTTCCGCCTGTACTTCCTAGGAGTGAATTTTCGATATTTAGCGCCCTCCCACCGGAGCAGAAGACGAAGATGCTCGGTGGTGAAAGATACAAACTCGGTTCATCGATTGGTAGATTGACACCCCACACGGTCTGGGATGCCATACTCGATGGCAATCCGTACAGGGTTAGGGCACTAGTGGTGTTTGCTAGCAATCTGCTTTTGGCCAGGGAAAATGAAAAGAGGGCTTACCGCGCACTCGAGGAGGTGGAGTTTTTCGTTGCCTGCGACATTTTCAAGACTCCGACAACAGAGATGGCGGACATCGTGCTTCCTGCAGCGACGTGGCTTGAGAATGACAACATTGCAGATTACTGGAAGATCCACGGGTACGTGTTTCCAAGGGTGAAGGTCGTAGAGCCTCTCGGCCAGGCAAAAGCGGACCACGTGATTCTAAACGAGCTTGGGAAGAAGCTGGGATTCGAGGAGTACTTTTGGGACTCGTATGAAGAGTCTCTTGACTTTATACTAAGGCCAGCTAATCTCACATGGTCGGAATTCAAGAAGATTCTGTATCTCAAGAGTCCGGTTGAATATAGAAAGTACGAGAAGAAAGGATTCGACACAAAGACGGGCAAGTTCGAGTTCTACCTCACAAAGTATGAGGATTGGGGTTACGATCCTCTACCAGATTTTGTAGAGCCTCCGGAGAGTCCGAAGAGCGATCCCGAGTTCGTCAGAAAATATCCTCTCGTCTTGACCACGGGACACAGGATTTTCGAGTTTTTTGGTTCCGAGCATAGGCAGTCTTCCAAGCTTCGTAAGAGACATCCTTATGTCCTATCTCCTAGTAATTACCGTTCTCGGGACTCAAGTTGGAAAGTTGGGGGATATGTTTGGGAGAGTCAGGATGTACAACTTTGGATTTGCATTCTTCACCGTAAGTTCCTTGTTCTGTGGCCTCTCAACTTCGGCCTGGGAGCTCGCGGCCTTTAGAATTCTTCAGGGAGTGGGAGGAGCTCTGATTTCTTCAAACAGCGGGGCAATAATCGCCGATACATTCGAACGATCGGAGAGAGGCAAAGCTTACGGAATCATCGGGATTGGCTTTATTGTTGGTGCGGCCCTAGGTATTCTTGTTGGCGGCATATTCACGACATTCTTCAGCTGGCGCTACATCTTTTTCATCAACCTTCCAGTGGGCACAGTCGGCACTATTCTGGGATATTTGAAGCTCAAAGAGCGCTCGCCAAAAATGAGAGCAAACTTCGATCTTGTAGGAATGAACCTCTTTGGCGCGGGACTCTCATTGGTACTTTATGCCTTGACCGAAATAGCAGGCTCGGGATTCACATTCCTTTACTCATCTTTACTTCTGAGTGGAGGCTTGGTCTTGGTTTGCTTTGCGTTGTGGGAGACATATTACTCTCAACCTCTAATCCCCATGTCGGTTCTTCGCCAAAGAATTCTGTCCGCTTCTATCCTGGCGTCATTTTTTCAGTATGTTGCATTCTATGCGGTCATGTTTCTTATGATAATGTACCTTCAAGGACCGCGAGGACTTACTCCATTCAACGTATCGCTACTTTACATTCCAGCCTACGTCTTATCGGGGTGTATTTCACCATATGCGGGCAGAGGCTTTCAGACAAGTTCGGGGCGAGATACATAGCTTCCCTAGGACTGGCTCTCGAAGCATCAGGATTCATGGTGTACTCAATCCAGGGAATGAATACATCTTTGCTGATTGTAGTAATAGGGGCTTTCATTGGTGGGGCAGGAGCAATCTCATTCATACCGGCAAACAGCAGTGCAATCATGAGTGCAGCGCCTACTCAATCATACGGTATCGTGTCAGGACTTTCTAGAACATTTTCGAACGTCGGTATGGTATGCAGCTTTGCTGTTGCGCTTCTCGTGGCCTCTTTATCAATTCCGCGTCAGCTCGCTCTTGGACTATTTCTGGGAGTCAGGGGGATCTCTCCGGCATTGTCAACGGCCTTTATAGATGGAATGCGTTCAGCATTGTATGTTTCAGTCGCCATGGTTGCAGTAGCCGTGGTGCTCTCACTCCTACGGGGGAAGGAGATAGGAGCGTGGCGAGCGTCCAGAACCGCACTGATACGGTAGAACATTAATGAGATGGAGCAAGCGGCGTGTTATTGAATTCTTGTTAGAAAATGGCGACTGAATTGAAATTTATCATTTTTTGGAAACATGATCGAAGTTCAGAAGGCGGAGAGTATCCCGTGGAAATTGTCAAGCAAGACATGCAGAGAGGGGTTGTGAAAGACTTTGGAGCTTTTTCACCAGGCAGAGGTTTCATTATTCTGGATGTTGAAAGTGAAACTCAAGCCTTTGCCGAGATGGCCAGGTATTGGAAATACAACGTTCAAGTTTCAAGCTCCAAGCCGTTTTTGTCCCTAGATTAAGTAGAGAAGATATTTTCTCAAGCATGACATTCAGTACACTGTCGATCCAAATTCCCGATCCGAAAACTGACGGGTCTAGTCGAAAGCCCAATCGATAAGAATTTGGAATTGAACGTTTCGGGAAACTATTCCTTCAATAGAAGAATGAGCTATCTTTATCCAGAGAAATTTCCGATACATGTCCTGCGAATTCCGATGATCCCAAATTCTGACCATAAGTGGGCTGAGAGGATTCTCTCGAAATGCATCCTAATCCATTGGACAGTAAGCTTTCATTGGTATTCGAGACATGACAGATCTTTATCGAAATCTGGTTGAGTTGTATTTCGCACCCTTCTGGTAACGTATCTGTTTAAACTCGTTCCTTCCTAGCTCTCGCAAATAGATTAATGCAGAATCTGATCTTGCTACCAAGGAGGCACGATCCTCTGGAAACTATTCTTCATGTAGAACTCAAGTTGCGCCGTCATAAGACTCTGCAAGGAATTAACAGATCTAGTTGACTCTGAACTCGTTCTAGTCATTAGAACGGGGACAGGGAGCGTAATTTTTCAGTTTTTCAAGATAGCTTGAAATCAAGAAGATAGAATTAGAGAATGCAAGGCATAATCTCAGACCTCGTGATAGAAGAGCGTTGTCAGAATTCAGGTCGCGGCAAGTCCGAAATCTCCTAATCGTCGGAATCGTAATCTTAGTGCTCATATTTTCCTTAGCCTACTATGCAAAAATAAACCCGTTTCGTAGTACCTCTCCCAATTCAACATCCACAACGTTCGATACCTTGGTCTTATCATTCATATGTTGAAGCTGGTTGTTCTGCGCCGTCCAAAATACGTTACCAAATTGAAAACCTAGCGAAAGTCAATGTAATGTTCTCAATTTGACCTTCATTGAATTCCACTTGGCATCGTAAAGGTCCGGTGACTAAATCAAGAGGACACAGCAGCAGGTGCTAACGCCACACTCGCCTAGTGAGAATCGAAAGTCCAAGGACTATGAAGAGCGCTCCGAAAGCTAAGAAGATAGACAGCTCCAAGTAGAACAAAGGCGAAGGGTGGAAGTTTGCTGCCGTCTGCTGTGGTATCTGCGATTGTGCAATGTGGAATGAGTTCAGCACTGTTCTGGAATTAGAACTTGCGAAAAAGTAGTACTGTCCTTGCGGCAGCGCCAGCGAAACGTTGTCCGACTGGAGATAGAAATGCTGAACCCAAGAAGTAGGAGAGCCAGTAAAGTTCTCAAGATACGTTTGACCTAGGGAAGAGGAGTGTTGGAGCAACAAAGCATCGTACTGCGACTGGTTGAATGCGTAGATGTTGATTGGTCCACTGGCGCTCCACGAGAGCTGAAGATTACCGCCAGAAGCGTGCCACGACATCAGTGAAACTGTCAGGTTCTGTGGTATGATCTGGCTTGGTATTGACCCGCTGGCGCTGCCCGTGGTCACGATGGTCATCGGAAATGAAAGTATTGCGAAGATAAAAGTCGCGATGAGCAAAATGCCTACAAGAATGAGCACAATAGACACTGCAATCTTCAACGCCGATTGCTTTCTCTCTGAAGCAGGAACCCTCTCAGGGAAAGTTTTGAGCAGATTGGCTGCAAGCTTACCTTGTTCCGTGAGGTGGTATCTTCCTTGCTCGTCCTTCGTTACAAGATTCCAAGGGCCTTGAGGTGATAATTGAGCCGTCCTGTATTAGTTATTCTCAGAACTGTCATTATTTCGGTGTAGATGAGGCCCTCCTCTTTTTGCGCGAGTAGCTCCAAGATGCTCCGTCTTGTCGTATCGCTCAGTAACTTGTGGAGCGACGACCAATCTGTGCCCAAGTCGTCAAAATCTACTTGATCTCGCGATATGAACCTTCTTGATTGGAACGGTTATCATGAAGTTATCATGGAACAATGACCAAGAGGTCAAGTGACTGAATCAATACATTTGGTGCGAGAAAGAACCCACTATTTTGGTACTGCAAATGGTTCCGCAGAAAGTTTACGGCATTTTTCTCAGGATCATGTCCCTATACGCAAATCTTGCTCGCGAAGCATGCGAAACCCACAAGCGAGACTACTCATTTCAGGTACAAGGTGGTAGATTTACTTCCTTGTTAGACAATAACAAGATAGACGCAATAATGATTGTTCCACTCATGGTCGGAATAGAACACCGCCCCATACGAGTCCAACGATTCGACAGAGCTCCTAATTTGTTTACACACATGCTTTTCTAGCTTTTTTCAAAGAATTGCTCCGGAATCCCGAATAGTCACTATGAAGACATGAATCTCTGGGAACTCTCAGCTTTCAGGCATAGAAACTTGATTCCCTTGACAATTGAAGATTCGTGCCGCCGAACATCGCCTCATTCCGTTACTTCTTTTTGCTTTACTCGGTTCGGGTAAATTATGCCACCGACGAGAAAACGATCCCCGCGACAGACAGTATGAGAGTGCGTGTAGAGCCGCCGAGTGTGAAGTAAAGCACCGTGCCTAGAATAATCAGGATGCATCTCATTACTAGCATTCTCAATTTCATTCCGTTCAAGAATCCTTCACCTCCATCTCGTCAGGATCTCTTCTCTTTGGAAGGTAGCTTTCGAAACGAAAAACATGGCGACATCTATCACTGCAAGAGCTCCTGCAAGAATGACTAGATTATTGTTATTGAGCGCAAAGAAATTGAGCTCGGAAGCAAGGAATAGTCCTATGAACGGTAGCATGAGCAACGATCCTAGTTGTTGTGCGCTTCGCACATCGGTTAGCCTGGAGGAGATGATGACATTTACCTCCACGCTGAGCAAAGCCGCGAGAGGGGCTGCAAGAAGAATAGCGCCTATATGCCAGTTAGGATAGTAGAAATGGCCCAGCACGCCGCGTGTGAAGTAATCCATGAGAGCCATGAAAATTATTGAACCGACGTAGAGAGCAGCTACAGGGATTAGCAAAGCGGATATTGTCTTGCCCAGCAAAATATCTCCGTCCGTCATGGGAGTTGCGAGCATCGGCTCCAAGCTCTTCTGTATCTTCTCTCCCACCAGACTGTAAGAAGCAATAGCAGTCGGAATTACCACCGCCCCGATAATGAACCATATCGAAAACGCGTCCATAAAAGCCGGGGCCGCTGCTGCGACCATCGGGCGATTCGCTTTGTGCAAAGCATAATTCAGGATGAGTGGAAAAACAACTCCGATGATGAGCGGGAGCGCAACCGTGGCGTATATGACGTTGCTTTTTTTCATGTAGATCTTAAAGTCCTTTAGCGCAACTGTCCAAGCATTCTGCAAATCCATATCGTTCTACTCTCCCCTAACGAGCTTCAAGTATACGTCCTCTAGGCTAGAGCCGACTTCACTTACGAATACTACGTTTCCGCCAGCATTTTGAATAGAGCGCAAGATAGCAGGATTTTCTTTTTCAGGATCATTCACATTGATTAGAATGCTATTTGGAGTGACCTCGGCAATCTCATAGCCCATCTTCTTTACTGCGTTAACTATTGTGTCTTCAGAGTGCTGAAGCTGAACCTTGATCTTTCTGCCTGAGAGTGAATGCCTTAATTCCTGCGGGCTACCCGTCGTTATCAGCTTCGTCTTCAATATCGCAACTCGATCGCAGATCCTCTCTGCTTCATCTAGAAGATGTGTGTTTAGGAAGATTGTCCTCTTCTCTTTCCTTAGCTCAAGAATGAAATCCCTGACCATCTTCGATGCTGCTGGATCGAGGTTTGCGGTCGGTTCATCCAAGAAAAGTACTTGTGGATCATGAATTAGAGCACGCGCGATGGCTAACTTCTGCTTCATTCCTTTTGAGAAGGTTCCAGCCGCCACATCTTTCTTCTCCCACAGCTCGAGCATCTTGAGGAGATATTCGATCCTCTCCTTCCTTTTCTGCTCTCCAAGTTTGTAGAAGCGACCGTAGAAATCTAGGTTGTCATAGGCACTCAACTCTTCGTAGAGCCCAACGTTTTCCGTGAGGAGTCCGATCATCTTCCTTATCTTTGGCTGGTCTCCTCTATTCGCAATTTCGTAATCTCCTATCGTTGCATTGCCAGAACTCTTGGAGATTAGGCACGCCAACATTCTGACAGTGGTTGTCTTTCCCGCGCCATTAGGTCCTAAGAATCCAAATACCTCTCCTTCGTCCACATGCAACGTGACCGAATCAACGGCTGTCATGTTGCCGAACTTTTTTGTCAGATTCTCAGTATCGATCACGCTAAATCTTGCTCATTAGTCAATCTTTCTGCTTCACTAATTGAAACAGTCTTTTTCATATTGCTATCGAAAAGTGGCCTTAAATGGAATCCGAAAGGTACAAATTTTGTACGTATCACCACATTTTATAACTTGGAAACAGTAAGACCAAGAATGTAGATGCCAGAGCCGAAATGATGGATAAAGGAGGGGCCGATGTCACTCGCGATGAAGTGAGGCGCGCCGTCAAACGAGCTATTCTCCTGAATGAATATTTGCTCCGCCGAGCTTGGGAATACTGTTTCTTGCACTCTCACTTTCAATGTTCCTTTCGATCTTTGGAACGCCTATTATCGATTCACTGGCATCAATCGGCGTCGCAAGTACTATACCCATGAACATGACCGCGAGCGGCTGCGCTCTAATTGCCATTCTTTGGGCATTCAAACGAGTCCGAAACTCGGCCGAGATTACTCACCCCGAAGGCGACCGGGCTTGGTCTAGGCTCCTTGGATATCGCTTCCTCGTACCTCTGTGGATTGCGATCAATGCAGTCGTGATTATGACGATCGCGCTTGCAAGGGGCCGAGTTTCGCTGGTTCTCCTTTTGATATACCTTGGATTGGCGGTCTATCTGTATTATGCACTAAGACTCTCTTTTTCAAAGAAGATTCCCGGGAGGCTATTGTCGCAATCGCCTCACTCTCGTTGTGTAGCATTGCTTCCATCTCCCTGTTGTCCATTACCACGAGCCATGTATCCTACGCGCTCCTTTGGGGATCTACGATTGTCGCTTGGATCCTCTCCGGAATCTATGCGCGTACTAGACCCATTCCAGAATTTGAGGAGGAGCGTACTGGGCTTGAGCGACGACGAGGAAATCAACAAACGAGAATTTGATAAGATCGTTACGGATGAGACCATTCGATCATTAAACGAGCAGCTTAGTGACTCGACGTTCAAATCATCTACTAGAATCCTGATCCTGGTGTTACTTGCATTGTCACGACGATTGAGCTCTGTCGAACTCAGGACGCTCACAGGACTCGGAAAGGGAAGCTTGGAGAACCATTTGCATAAGCTTGAAGGCTTCGGTTATGTTAGGATGAGCAATGCAAAATCTATTGGAGCAAGGGGTTCCACGAGGCAGATGGTCGAGATCACCGAGAAAGAACTTACGCCGATCAGGATTCCCAAAAGCAGCATTGCAACGATGACAACCACGCTTACACGTCTGCCTTTCTGCACGGTCGACGGTCACCTGATTCCAAGTGCGTGTTCAATGTTAAGACGATTTACCGACTAAGGAATCAACAGGGATTAACTCCTTCATAGCTAATAGTAATCGCCTATCTAACTGAGAACTCGAAAGTGAAAGTATAATTGTTTGGCGTCGGAAACTGCAAGGAAATCGGAGCCACTCCGCAGTACAGCCCCGATTGATACCAAAGATAGACGAGAAAGCCTGAACTGCAAGCAAGCGCCGCAGCAAGAACACTGTGCAGACTTGCCCTCAAGACAGCATTACTCTCTTCACCTGTAAAAGAAGCATGTAGAGACTTAACTCTACTGTGTAGAACAGAGATATTTCTTGAGGCACGACCTTGGATCGTGTTACACAGTCGGAGGAGCCACCAGGAGAATCACCTTATACTCCCAATACTTTTGATTTTAGGGTTCAGTCTGTTGAGCTTTGAGCTTCCGTTGCTCGTCCTCTATCTTTCTAGGCGGCTTGCTTCCGAATATACTGAACATGCCCAATCTGTCCAGAGCTATCAGAATCACGACTGGCACGCCAATCACGATCACTAGTGCCAAGAAGACAGACGGCGTATCAAACGCAATTTTGTTTACCCACCGCACGTAAGCATACTTTCTGTCATCTATTAAATCGCGAATATGTTTACCACTAGTGAGAATGAAGGCTCTGTTGCATTAGCTGGACTTGGAATCGTTCGCTGAGGCCATCTCCTCAACCAGTTTGATTTATGTTCGATCAACGCAACAAGCCTCCGAAAATACTCCCATCAAGTGTTTCTGGTATAATAGGAGTTATTCTAGTCGTTGTAGGCGCGCCTTGAGCATTCCTAATTCTCCCATGTCTGGGAATGATTGTTTCTGGATTGGAATTGCAAAGTCTGGTTTAGTAGCTTTCAAGTTCTCCTAGAATTAAAAGGCAAGAGAGACAAAGCTTTTGGGGGGGAACCTATTGTTCCACCCCTAAGTTTGGCCAACTGAAGAGAGAGTTCTTAGACAGACGAAGTTTCTGTGCAGTAATTAAACGATGAAGAGCAATATGCCGAATGTGTCTGATAGCTGAGGTTGTTATACTCGTCGGTACAGACGTCACCGCTCTGACAGTACGAATTGTACTCATTGCCCGAACAGAGAGAGCGAAGTGGAAGAGTTTTGCAAGCGAGCCCAAGCATGCAAACAGAAAAAGTAACTTTCACAAGTAAATTCCTATAACTACCTGTTCCTATGCCAGAGTGTAACCTCGCTCTGCCGATCGGCAGTTACAATCTCCCTGCCTTCACGCGGGAGAAGTTGAATCAAATTCTGGGAATGCAAGTAGGTTACTACTGCTTCATTCTATCCTAGTAAAAGCAATGAGTAAACTCGGACGTGAAGTAGGACAAAAAGATTAGCAGGAATAACATATTCGTAGGAATATATTAATATTCAGAAAGCCAGACACTTCCTATATGACCAAAGAGGTTGTGGTGACAAGACGCGGTCAGACCACGATACCAACCGATGTCAGGAAAAAGCTAGGAATCGAGGAGGGCTCGCGGTTAAAGGTGGAAGTGGAGGATCACAAGATAATCTTCACAAAGGTCCCCTCTCTGTTTGACCTAGCAGGAACATCCAAACTGACAAAAGAAGAAGCTTTCAGACAACTCGACAGAATGAGAGAAGAAGACTGATGCTCTTCGAGACGCGCTACTTTTGGGCAGTCTTCACGTCCAAGAATGATGAGACGACAGGCAAACTGAAGGCTCTTTTCGACAAAGCCAAGGTAGCATATGCCTCATCGATAACAGTGTACGAAATCTACAAACAAACTCTTGCAAATGATGACAAGATCGTGGCCAGGCTACGTGCCGGTGCCATCGCCCGAGACTTTGAAATTATAGACGTAAACTCTGAAATCGCTGAGAATGGGGCAGAGATTAGTCATCGGCTAAGGATCCCGATGGCGGACTCTCTGATAATGGCAACAGCAAAGAGATTCAACCTGTCTTGCGTAACAGACGACCCACACTACACCGAAGTGAAGAGAGTTTGGGTATAACGGGCCCGATAGGATTTGCTTAAAGAATTAAGCGAATACCAAGAATTGCATAAGAATCGGTCACGTTAGATCCACAGTCTTCCCTTGGCGCGATTGAAACAATAACCCGAATTTCAAGAACAATGCACGTCGAAAGTTGAACTACGAAAGAAGGAGTCCAGATTCAACACTCCAGCTCGGCAAGATCCATCACTAAGGTTTCCTAGTGAATAGCTAACCGTAACGTAGTACTCTTGATTGTTTGAAAGAATGATAGAGTAAGAATTCTGCGCATTGACGTCTGCGCTTCTAAAGCATGGTGGCGAACCCAAAGGAGCGTATTGCTGACAATATGTCGTTGCGGCTGAAAACGTGATAGTTTCATTGCTGTACCCAATGGCAGGCGGAGGCGCAGACACTTTACCACTTACTTCCACAGTATTCGGCAATAAGAAATTGAATGACACAAAATGGCCGATTAAAATGCCAAGAACTAGACCGATCGCCAGCATCACTGCGTAGACGACAGAAAGTCTTCTTTTACTTTGCAATTGATCCAACAACCACCTTAAACAGGGCACATAAGTTGCTGCTCTATGAAGGTGTGTTGTAAGAAATTGTCACCGTTGGAAATGTTCCGTCAGTATATGACACGCTGTCACCACACGTTCCCCAAGTTTGCGAATTGGTTGTGAAGCTTGGATTCATGGCCCCTCCCTGTTGATTATAGTCCTGAACGGGATTGAAGTAAATCGGGAAGGGCGTTTTGCGAGAACGGCAGTTTCCAGTTGGCGCCGGACGAATCCAGTTCCAGTATATGTTGTTACTCATATCATTTGGCACCGAATCTCTGTCGATGAATAGGCAAAAAAGTGAAGAAGAGAAAGAAATCTGCAGTGGGAAACAAGCACTGAGAATTCACGTTCCTAACCAAGTGACGCTTAGGCTTCAGAACATTGTACTTATGAGATGCTGGTTATGGAGCAAGCCCCAAAAAACTATCTGACAATCAGGACAGAACAGTGAGCATGGTGGACCACGCCACTTGCAACACTTCCAAGAACGAGCCTCTTGAATCCTCCCAAACCTCTTGTTCCGACCACAATTAGATCGATTGCGTTTTCATTGGCGTATTCCGTGATCCCCCTCGCTGCAGAGTCCATACGTTGGACAACAGCTGTCTTCGGCTTGACTTCCTCCTCTTCAGCAAGCGATGATGCGGTTGAAACAATCTTCTCCGCTCCGACTCTTGCTTCTGATTCAATCTTGCCAATATCGATTGCAACGTCACCAGAGTATACCGCAGGAGGAAGCAATATTACGTGTAGCACAGTCAGATCGGCGTTGTTGTCTTTTGCTATGCGAGAGGCAACTTTTACGGCCCTATCAGCATTCTCCGAACCGTCAACAGCGACCAAAATGCGCCTAATTCCCTGATACTTCCCTGAGACTTTCAAACCGATCTAATCTGCGATGCGTGAATGCTATTAATCTGTTGCTCCGTGAAATTGGTGGTCGAGCGCTTTGAAATGTGAGCGCGCGATAAGTCATCATAAGAGGGTTGTCAGATGCCTTGCGGAGATTAAACTTTTAGGACTGCCAGAAAATCATGGTATCGAAATGAATTCAGGGGTGCGTCTAGAGATTTGAAGAAAAGCAAGCCAAAGATTGAGAGTAAGATGGATCGAAAGTGCCCGAAGTGCGGTGGGCGAATGGTTTCTGGGGTTTGCGCAAGGTGCAATTATTCCTCAAAGACAGCGTATCGTAGCAGAAAGGAGGCAAAGGAGTTCACATACGCCGGTGATTGAAAGTCCGTATTTACTTCGATGATAGAAATTTTGATTATAGTTCTGATCACTGCTGATAGCAGTAAATGTCCCGGTGAGGCCGTTTAGAAGTGAGAAAACCTTGTACTCTCTGACTTTTCTTAAGACACCTTGGAGGGACATTGCTCAGATAAATCCAAAATGTGTCCCACACTACACAATCTGAACAAGATTTGGCAGCAAAGGATTCTCGTCATGGTAAATCGCGTAAGCCTCGGTGTTCGGTTTTTCGCCGAACAGCACAACCGCATTGTCCCTGACGAACATGCTCGCGTAGCTCTCGCTCATGGAAAGTATCCTCGAACTTATCGCGGAATCAGATTGGAGGATCAGCAAGGCGCTGTCGCCAAACCTCTGACTCTTGATCACTCTGTCCGCCATGGTTTCGACAAGGCCCTCCATGTCTGAAGCGAACAAATTCTCAAGGAAACTCAAACAATCCACAACAAGAACGTTTCTGTCTACTGATTTCGATTTAAGCTCCTCTACGATTCTTGTCACCTTCGCATGTTCTTCGCTCACCGGCCCGTGTCCTATCGCAAACAATGGTGGATGGATGACTTCTCCCTGCTTTGTCTCCATCGTAGCGATTCTGAACCTTTCGCGGAAGGCTTCTTCGCTGACGAGCGGTCTTATGAGAGATGTAATTTCTTCGACGCTAGCTCCAAGGAGCGGGATGAGTAGCACGCTTCTTCCCATGTTAAGGAAGTTTATTATCGGCGGCAGGTGTATCATGCGAATTGCGCTGTATCTGACTTCTTTGGTGTACTGCAACGTGAATGTACCTCCCTTCCTAAGTCCACCAAAGATGCTGTCAAGCGTCTTGCTTCCAAAAGAGTAGCGTCTGCTTCCATCCAGGTCCGGCACAGGGTCGAACTTTCTGGCCCTCGAAAGATCAGGCTCCGCATAAGGAGGAATGTGGGAAAACCTCCCTCCTGCTAGTGTATACAGGTACTTGTGCTGCCTAACCGAAGTGCCCCGGAGCTTTTGGATTTCCAGTTCCCTGAATATGCGACCATACTCCTCCGACCTAACAAGCTCTACTATCCCATCTACGAGGTAGTCCATTGTCGTCTTTCCGGGCTCTTCGCTTACAAACACGATACGCGAATCGGATCCATCTGCTAGCGCAATCAATGTCTTCTCGGCTTTCAGTCTCTCTCTTTCGTCCATTTCTTTTGCAAGACCGTCCCATGTATCCAGGACGATGAGAGAAGTATTCTTCTGAGCGAGATATTCCAAAACCTCCTCTATTATGGTTGAGGCGTTGCCTAACCTAACATCTGCGAAGTCCTGATTACGCTTGATTTCCTTAAACAGAGGCAGTTGCGTTTGAATCTTCGTCTCAGACACTCTAGAAGAGACATACGCCCCTTTTCCGTTCTTTCCGAAGTGATACAGAAGCTCAGCCGCCAGAGTCGTCTTGCCCGCCCCCGCGTATCCTTTTATGAGAAGAGCGCAACCCTTAGACCGGAGAAAATCGGTCAGTCCGTCGAGCTCATCCAGCGAGAATCCAACTTTGGGCTGTGAAAGTAGTGACTCAAGCGCCTTTTCTCTGTAATGTGTTTCGCGACTCAAGATCCTGTCAACCTGAATTAATGTCGATGTTGCTAGAGCTGCTTCTTGATGGACTGCGCTGTCTCCACATGAATCTGAAGCGTCCCTGGGCCTGTCTCATGATCAAGTACTTTCGCTGATAAAGCACTGAATATCCCCGAGAAGTACTGCTCTCTGCAGTAATTCAGCTCCATTGGTAGAGTTGTCACTTCCTGAAAGATGAATTTATGGGGGTCCTCTCTGTCTCTCTTGAACTCTATCCGGCCCACAGTGAGCACATCCTTAAGACTCTCAAGCATGCTCGCAAATTCCTCGAATGTCTGGCAGATCATTCTGAAATACGAACCAGCACTGACTCCTCCTTCGAACCATATCTTTCCGAGCTTCTCCCTATCTTTACTATAGAGCTCCTTCGCCAAGGAAAGAATGGGTTCCCTGCCGATGAGAGGGAACGCTCCAATATCTCTAGCTATGCGGTTGAGTCTCCACGCTTCGTATATTTCTTCGATGCGACCGCCTTCTTTCAGCACTCTCACGACTGTGCGGAGAGATTCGTTCGTGATTCCGTACATCGTCTTGTTTTGACTGGTCGCCTGATCTGAAAGATCGTCGGCAAGCTCTTGGCTAACAGAGATGTTCGTTCTTGACATTGATGTTGTTTGCAAACGCCCAAGTTTGTTCATATTTGTTAGGGATTTGAGGTTAGTACTTTTCCTCTAGGATGCGTTAAAAGAAATGAGCTGGAAGTAAATACACAGGAAGTAAGCTACTCATTGAACCGAGCAAATCTCTTGAATACTGTGTCTTTTTCACTCTCAAGGCAAGTGTGAGTTGCTATGTGAAAGATGCAAAGAAATGACGCATAAGGGCAGTAAAAACGATGCCAGTTCACGTTCACACTTGTCGCAATAGACTGGACGCGCAACTATTCTGATTATCTGCTATGCCCTGACTTCCAGATCTTCGAGTAGCTGCTCAAATTCCGAGTTCTCGTCATTTGACTGCATTCTGAATCACTGGGCTTTCCAAAGCCAAATTTCTCGGCTTTTTCGATGTATATTCGGTACTGCTTCGATGGCAGATTAAGCATTCACTTCCTCGATGGAGAGTTACGGGACCGATGTCAGGGTACCAGGGATGCGGCTGACAAGTGAGGCAAGTGCGATAACTGATCTCTTCGGTGTCCTGAGCTTTCATGCTGTTGAATTCTTCCATGGTCCTGGAATCTTGCATGTCTTGAGAACATCTTCTGAACTTAAGAGGGAACGAGCTTCTCTCGGATTTGCATGTATTGATTCATTAGCTCGTAGCCTCTGTTTGTGAGACGATAAGCGATTCTGTTCTCTTCTCTGACTTCGTCCACAAGTTCCCTTTGAATCAAGATCTCCATGTAAACGCGCATTACGCCCCAAGACAAGTTTGCCTTGTACATCACGTGTGTTGGTTTGCTTGCACCTGCTGCTATTGCGCTGAGAATTTCGCAGCATGTTTCGAGTCTTGAGCGCCTGTTGATTTGCCGCTCGCTCCTCTCATAATACGCAGTTGTCCCTTTTGCTACGACGGTTTCGCTTTTCCACTCGCTTCCACTGAACTGGCTTTCGACTGTCATAACGGATCTTGATAGACGAGAATGCCTCTGAGGTATAAGAGGCCGTTTGTACTGTTGGCAAGAAAAAGCAACCTCTTTTCAGATATGCCAATCAGCTGGAACAATGGTTTGCCTAGTTCAGAATATGTCTGCAATTGCACATAGGCTTCGAGCAACAGGCCGACGAAATAGTGTAGGATAGAAACTGCGATATTGGGTTCCTCTTTTCGCGGATCCATTGCAATTATTCATGTGAGTTCCACGAAAAAGTCACGAATGCCCGCAGATTCAATAAGCCGGATTCAATAATGGCAGACGACACAATCAAGGCCGAAAACTGTGTTCAGGCCAATTGTTGTCGCAACAGGAGTCTTCGAAGAACGTATGCTCAGGAAACTCCGAGTCTGTGTTGCGCATAAGGCTTCATCACAAGATCCCATCTTGAGATAACCTTTCCATTGTCGCTGATTAGGCAATCGTCCGATTCGGTTCCGATCAGCGAGGCGGCCCTGCTGACGCTTGTCTTGTCCTTTATTTTAATGGCAGTCTTTGCTCCGATTTCAGAAATTGTTGCCTTGAGCCAATCTTCTGGCCTTCTACCTGCTATTCCAATTCGCTCTGGGGTAAACAAGAAACTCAGAATTAACCTGTCTGAAATGTACCTCCCCCCTCTACCTCCAACAAACACGCGTCTTATCCTTCTCTCGAACATGAGTGCTATTGTCTTCGAAAGCGTATAACTGGGAGGAATTGAGACAATCCTCGAACCGACCTCAGACGCGGTCATGTCACAATAGATTTTGTTTTCCCTATACAGTGAAAGCACATCATCCAGGCCAATGAGTGTGTGGACATTTTCTTTATACACGCGAGCGCTACCGAAGCGTGTGGTCTCGAATACATCCAGCAGTGTGTTCAAAGTATCGTTGAGACCAACCGAGCCTATCCATGATATTGCTTCTTTGCACGGAGTAAGAAGAAGCTTGTCGCGATGCTTTACGGACGTGTTCATTATTTTCTCCAACACACCAAATCCTCCCACCGCCCCGTACATCTCGACTCCGGTCTTCCTATCGATTTTTAGTGGCTTTGTCTCTACAGGAAGTAACTGCGCATCGGAGACGTGCAGCGTTGTACCAACGCTAATTAGCGGACTTTCTCCTGAGGCGACAATTCGCGGAACAGACATAATGTTTGGAAAGAGCCTCCCGATTTCAGCGTCCAAGTACTTCGTGATTGCCTGCGGCTGGACGAACGGTTTGTGACGCCCAAGTTGAGCTGCCCTAGTCAATTGACTCAAAGATCGCCCCAGTACACAGACTTGATGTCCTATTAAAGCAATACTCGCCAACAAAGGTAGTGTAGTTCTGCTAGTCGTTACACACAAGCGAAGATCTGCGCTGCAGCAAAAAGGCAAAGCTTGGAGTCCAACGACAACCATCGTGCGAGAAAAAAGCGTAGTAACCAACCATCCTTGGCAAGACCCAAAATGGCAATGAACTGTTTTCAGAAGCAGGGAAAAGGAGAAGATTAACAGAGATTCTTTGGGACAGAAGTTTAGAGTGTTTCGAGGACTCGATCTCTTTGTCATTCAAGCCGGTCGTTGACAACAAGCATACTCGCCTGCTGACTAGTGAATTGTGTCTCTGTATAGTGTCGAGACGTAAGGAAAATTAACCGCTCAGCTTGCCTCGCAAGCTCGTAATGTCGTATGTAATAGCACTCGCTTTATATTCGACTGTTCTCGCGAGCGCAGCAATGGCCGCGACAAGCACCGCCCTATCATACAAGCGATCCGAAATAGTCAACACGATCATTGGTGCAAACTTGGGTTACATATTCGATTTTTACGATATCTTGATTGCAAGCTTCGCCTTGACATACTGGATTCATCAATTCGGAATTAGTGCTGCAGAAGGCGGACTAATTCTGACCGCAAACCTCGTCGGTAATGCGATCGGCGGAGTAATTTTTGGATGGGCAGCAGACATCATCGGACGAAAGAAAGGGCTTTACATCACGATGGCGATCTTTGGAATCTTCACGTCTCTTCTTTTCACAGCGACCACTCCACTTCAGGTTGCAACTTACAGGTTCATCGGAGGGCTGGGAATGGGAGGCGAATGGGGAATTGGGCTCAGCCTTGTGGCGGAAGTCTGGCCTTCAGAAAGGAGAGGACTGTCTGGGGGGTTCTACCAGGGTAGTGGCGGAGGTCTCGGCACAGGTCTTGCCGTAGCCACTGGTCTGTTCCTGATGCCGGTTTATGGCTGGAGGACGGTGTTCCTGGTCTCTGGGTTGCTTTCATTTCTCATCATCTTCGTCAGGTTCGGAATGCCTGAATCGAAAAAGTGGCTGGAATACAAACGGAGAAAGGCAGCTAACGAGTTACCGGCTGAGCTCGAGAAGTACTCATCGCACTCACCACTAAAACAAATATTCATGGGTGATCTCAAAGCAACGACAATCAAGTTCTTGTTGGTCGCGTTCGCATTCATGTTCACCTTTTACGGGCTGATTGCCTGGATCCCCACGATTCTGAGCCAACTTCATTTCTCAATGCTCTCAACCTACATCATTCTGTTCGGAACCGGGACCATCCTTCCCTTCATCTTAGAACCCATAGTCGGCGTTCTCTCGGATAAATACGGAAGAAGGCGCTTTACTCGTTTCTTCATGGGTACGTACGCACTGGCTCTGAGCATTGGAGCGCTCGGCGTGCTCACTCACACTTTGAGCACAGCATTCGTCGGATATCTTCTCTTTTACTTCTCGGTTGGAGCATTCGGTGCATGGCCACTGTGGCTAAACGAGATCTATCCCACCAGAGCGAGAGCGACGGGGAGCGATTTTGTGTACAGTGTCGGGAGAGGATTCGGTGGACTAGCACCATATGCGCTAGGAGTGCTTGCGCCACTTGTCGGCGGGTTGCAACTCGCAAGTTCTGTTGCGCTGATTGCACTAGCTATCGGGTTTGCCGCGACCTTCGTGATCCCTGAAACAAGCAGAAGACAAATCAATGCAATAGAATAGAATGAACGATTCAAATCGTCAGTGGGGGAGAACTAACATGCACGAGCAACTCCCTCTCACAATTTTGATCTTTAACCTATAGACTGCTTAAATCGAACATGCCGGCGAGACAGCCTGTTTTCATGACATTCTAGAAAGTCAATCACATGATTTATGAGCAAAGAGGGGAGAACAAATCTCAGTTGAAGATTCCTAATCCACTCATCAAAGCGGAAACGGCGTTGGTAATAATCGATATGCAAAACGACTATTGTATGCCCAATGGTTTCCTAGCCAAGAGCCTCGGATGGGATGTAAGTGCGACGCTTCAAATGATATCTAGGTTGCAAAACGTCCTCGGGAAAGCAAGAAGCGAAGGACTTCTCAGAATCTTCGTAAAAACAATACACAGCAATTATACGGCATCGCGCACTTACAAAGACAGGATGGGCGTCTCGCCCGACTTTTGTCTCCCGAATTCGTGGGGCTCGCAAATAGTATCAGAGCTTACGCCAGAGCAAGATGAAATTGTAGCAATCAAACACCGCTACAGCGCGTTCGTTGACTCGCACTTTCCGCTCATAGTGAGGAGCAATGGCATAAGAAATCTCTTGTTTGCCGGAACTACCACCAACGTTTGTGTGGAGTCTACAGTCAGAGATGCCATAATGAACGACTACCTTCCGATAGTGCTGAGCGATTGCGTGATGTCTCCAGAGAAAGACCTTCATGAAGCATCACTGAGAAACATTTCAAAGTATTTTGGCGTCGTATCGCCCTCAGAAGCTGTATTTGCTCTCTTGAAGTAAGTCACAGGTAGAAATACTCTCGTTGTGTAAATTTAGTCTTTGTCTTAGTTATGCTATGGGCAGTGAAATAGTACAGTGAGACCCTTGTTGCGAACATTCAAGCAAGAATGCATCTTGTAAGTGTGTCCATAGCATCACTAAGGACGAAATTATCCGATGTCTGATATAATGGTAGCGAAAAGCTTTCGCACATTAAGGCAGAAAATTTCAACTCCATTTTGAGATTCACATTGCGTTGCGGTATCATCGAGCGTTTATTCAATCACTCTGCCCTCACAAAGATCTATTCGAACATTGATTTCGAGTAGTTTGCGTCTTCCATATACAAAGCAAATATCGGAGAAATCGAGTCCTCGAAACACTCTAAACTTCTGTCCCAAAGAATCTCTGTTAATGGATTGAAAAACCGGAGTTCGCCTAGTCTACGACAGAACAGTCATGGCACACATCTAGCATGGATCACTTCGAGCGAGATTTTCGGATAAGCCACAATCGTTTTCCTACTTTCCCTGACCAATAGATGTCTTGACTCGTGCCATATCTACAAGATCTGGAAGGAAAGAATCTTCATTTGCATCAAGTTCAAAATGTGCAACTATTCGCTGTGATATGATTCTAACGATTGTTTCTGTGCCGGCTCCGAACATATGCTCAAGCGCTTTGACAAATCTCTCAGGTTCTCTTGCAATTTGCCCATGGCTGAGTTTCTCATTCTGCGCCAGATAGTAGTAGATAGCCACTTTTGCGGAGCTGCCGAGTACATTCAGTCCGTCGTCTATGCATTCAAGGATCGTGGCATCAGACTCTATTTCCATTTGGTATCTCCAGTACTCTTCTTTAGGTCATCCGTGATTACTTCGCTTTTTGCGATCTCGAATTCGCAAGTTTCATTGCCCATTCCAATGCATGCAACTTCTTTCACAGAATATTCGTGCCCGATGGCCCATGCGACAGCCCCCGAAATCACTCCTTCAAGCTCTTGACATCTTGGTCTCTTTCCATTAGTGGAATCCTCGCAGAAAACACAGTTCTCCACGATTATCCTTTCGCGAGATCCTTTCCCAGAAGACCGTACTCTAGCCCTGCCCCATCCTAGCGACATGATGAGCCCTTCAAGGTTCCGAATAAGCTCTTTTTGTGTCGCTCCTTTCCAATCCTTGCCAATTGTCCGCCCGTAAGCCCTTCCTACGTGAAAGAGCAATGCGTCAGCCCCCAAGTCGAATGCGGAGTAGAACTCCCTTTTGCTGTTTTTCCACATATCAGCGTCCAGCATGAGGAGTCGTCGTCCACTCTTGTTCCTGATCGCTCCAGAGCTGTCTGCTGTAAACTCTCTTGGGAATTCATGTGTCAAAGCGGCCACGTTTAGAATGGATCCGCTTTGCAAGTATAAGATGGAGATTGTACATTTACCGCGGTTCAAGTACATATGCAGACAACTGCAAACATCTACATCATGGCAAGAGATATATCAGGACACGGGATTCTGGCGTAGGCCAAAACAATCTTCCGGCCTAAGTTAATTGTGATATGATTGTCTTTGAGTGATCAATGTTAAACACACCGGGCATGTTGTTCTGAAGAGTACGAAGTCTGCTTCTGTTGGATTATGTGGTTATCACTTCGAATTCTTGATAAGAAACCAACTCCGAATATTCAGCGACTTCACCTAGCTTGTATCCCTCGTGATAACCTGCATGTGAAACAATCAGGAAATGGATTTGGTCGAAGTGCGACCAAATCAAGAGAGGTTGTTCAATCTATTCAGAGAGGGCTTTTCTTCGCTTCTTCGACCATCGTCTTTGTCATTGTTCGAGCAGCGCGAAGCAACGCGGAAAACTCTGGACTACGCATCATGTTCAAAAGCTCAAAGAGTCCCAATTTTCTATCAGGTGCCTTCTTGAGCTCTGCCATTGCATCGTTCAAAGCTTGTGGTAACGTTTGAGACAGACCTATCAGCGTCGCGTGATCAAGGCTTCCAATCAAGTTGAGAAGCACCATCACATTACCAACCATCCCCATCACTTCCGGCCTGTTCACTGCAACGAAGCCCTGTTCTGATGCCTTGGCGAGCGCTTCCAATCCATCAAGGAATCCGGTCTCATCCATTGCTTTCGCCACCCGAACAAACTTTTCAATCGAGTCCTTGTTTCGAACGAGCAACTGCAAAACTTCTTCCTGTTCACCAATTTCCATGCTTCTTCACCTCCCAAAAAGTTGCGCGAACCACATCCTCTCAAAGGCAATCTTCGCGCCCCTGAAGAGGGGCATCCCACCAAGCATCCAGCACTTAGGGTACTGCGCCTTTCCAAGTATCTTGTCCGAGAAATCGCAAAAGACCGCCGCGCCCATGTAACCTAGATCCATGACGCACGATCCAACCATGCTGTAGTGCTCTCCCATGAAGACACCGTTCACTTCATCGACTATTCTTGTGGCGACATGCTCGGCTTGCAGATGGGCAAACACTCCGGCCATACCAATGCCGAGGTTTGGTGCAATCAAGTCTCCAATGCCATAAACATCGTCGTACTTCTTACTCTTGAGGCTCTTTGGTTCGACATCCATATACCCATTCTTGGAGTTTGCCAGGTCGGAGTCAGCCACGCACTTAGGAGGAGAGTGCGGCGGAATGACGATTCCAAGATCATAGATCAGTGCATCTCCCTTTGTCGAAGTTATTTTCTTTGCTTTGACATCGATAGAAGAGATATTGAATTGAGGCACCCAATTGATCTTGTACTTTTCAAGCATCTGCGCGAAGAGTGTCTGCATCAGAGGTCCAAACGGCTCCATCGGCTTGCTCCATGGATGGAATACCGTGATTTCTGATTCGTATCCCCGTTGTTCTGAAAGGTACTTTAGCATGAAAGCAAGTTCAAACGGAGCCGGTGGGCACCTGTAAGGCCAGCTGTGAGGGCCTATGACAACTTTTCCGCCCCTGAAGTCCTTGAGCTTCTCTTTGAGTTTCAGAGCAAGATCTAGCTCCCATGGAGCTGGAACATCGCCAAAGGCATATCCATCTGTCTTGAGCTCTGAGCCTAAAGAGGTGATAAGATAATCGTACTTCAATTCATTGTTGTTCGCGGTGCGTACAGAACGGTTGGCAGTGTCTATTTTCTCAACGCGGTCGTTGACGTATTTGATTCCTCGTTTCTCAAGCAGACTGAGTGGTCGCCTAGCTTCCTCTGGTTCGCGATATCCTGTCGACACCCAAAGATAGGATGGTCTGAATTCGTGGAAAGTATTCTGGTCAACTACTGTTACCTCAATTTCTCCTTTCCCCCATTTTGTGAGTCTGTTCGCAGCGACTGCTCCTCCGGCACCACCACCTAAAACAAGCACTTTCGTTGCCATGTAAGTCGGAATCCGAGACATATTGGGTTGGTAATAAATACAATGTCAATATTGTTATGCTTCAAGTGTGTGGTCAAATTCACTACCAATAGGGGTAGCAAAAACACTTCTGCCTAATTATAGGCATACAATGATTGCAGAACAGGCAACACTAGATTACCCATGATTTCGGCACGCGCTCAAGGCGTGTTATGGCAATGCTGACCTAATTCGCAAAGCGGCTATATTCCCTTTTCTATTTCAGGGCAGATTGGTTATGTATATATATTTCAATGGTACGCGCCAAATCCCTGTATTCCATCTTGTCTAGCTCGGATTCCGCAAATGCTCCATCAGCTTCGCAGTTGACATCGCAGGTGGATCTTGAATCGTTTCTCAGTCCTGAAGTCCGAACTGCGCTCGTCAAGGGAGAACCCGGAACAGGTAAAACGCTACTTGGGCTCGAACTTCTCAGGCGCTGTGGAAGTGGAGTGTATCTTTCTAGCAGGGTGTCACAGGAAGGAGTCTTCGACCAGTATCCTGAACTGAAGAAGCTCTTTCGACAAGGAAAGATCAGAGTCGCTGGCCCCAAAGCTAGCGCAAAGTTCCAGGATGTGAGATTTGCTGATGCCGCAACTATGGTCGAGTTCATTCTGCAATCCATTGGAAAGTCCAAGGAGCCTCTAGTGATACTTGACTCATGGGACACCATCGCGAAGGAGCTCGACAAGGTTGAAAGGATGAAGACTGAGAAGACATTAGTTGCAATGGCTGATGCCCAGCGAGCACGGCTGGTGTTCATAAGCGAGGAGCCGGCATCGACAAGCACGGATTACGCGGTTGATGTGATCGTCACACTCAAAGACGAGAATCATGACGAAAGGCGCGTGAGAAGAATTGAGTGGAACAAGCTCAGGGGTTCTGACATACCGCAGAGATCTTACCTTTTCTCGCTGTCCGGCGCGAGATTCAATCTTTTCCAGCCAGAAGCAAATTCTTTTCACCGATATGAACCAAGACAATTTCAAGCCATCAAGAATTCGGAAAACTTCTATTCAACTGGCAGCAAGGATCTCGACGCCTTCTTCGGGGGAGGAATGAAGAAGGGCGCAAGGATACTCGTGGAGCTCGGGAAGTACTTGGGCAGTGACTGGAGCTTACCCATAGTATCAAGCATATCCTGCAATTTTCTCCTAAACGGTGGCTGCTACATGAACATACCTCGGCCGGGCGTTACTCCTGAGCAGATCAAAGAATCCAGCTTACGCCATCTCCCCGCGGAAACAGTCGAGAGTAGTTTGAGGGTAGGGCATTTCGGTGAAACTTCATCCAACGACGGCTGTTTCTTCCAGATGAATCCAAGCTCTTCGTCAAAGTCATTTGAACTAGTCTGGAAGGAGACAGAAAAGATCAGAACGAATGGAAACGGTGGTCGTAGAACTTGTCTGATGATGCTTGGAATGAATGCGTTGGAAGCCGCGTTTGGTCCCGAGAGCGTCAGTCAGCTCATTAGCCACGGGGCGGCCATGACGGCACGCGAGGGCGATGTCGCGGTCTTTATTGTAAAGCAGTCCACCAAAACGAAAGATTTACTAGCTGACGTGGCCGACGCTTATCTAAAGTTGGACGAGATAGACGGTGCCCTAGTAATTTATTCACTGAAACCACCTTCCAGAGTTCATCATGTGGAATACGACTACAGCCGAGGATTTCCGAATGTAAGACTGACGCCTGTCGCGTGATCTGATTATATGAAGAATAGTGACGAAGTTGGCTCAACCAAGCTTTGAGGATAAGATCATCGAGTGCATCGACAAGGGAATGGCTTCGATTGGAGAGAGCGCCACGAAGGCAATTCTGTGGCACATTGAACAGAACAGTCACCTGAAACTCAAAGAAATTTCCTCAAAGCCAGAACAGTTCGTCAATGCTCTCAAAGACATACTTGGGCCAGGAGCTACTACAGTGGAAAGATTAATCGTAAGGGAAGTGAATTCGACATTCAAGATCACAGGGAAAGTGGAGAGCTTTACGGAGGCGGTTGCGAGAGCAAGAAAGGCGAACAAATGAATGAAAATAGACGAGTCTTTCCCGGAGATTTTCAGACGCCCTGTTCCGGCTGTGATGGAAGGTACGTTGATACTCGTCGGAGGGACTTTGCTAGACACGCCTCGCAGAGATGTAATGCCCATCGTCAGATCTTCGGATATGACGTTTCTTCGCATGTCAAAGGATACAAGATGTGTGATGGCCTTCGGGGGCCATGCAATACTGTCGGGACTTCTTGAATGTGAACCGCGTAATCATTACAAGTTTCTTTTTGAACCGATTGAAAACATTGCAATCCCGGTGAGACCGATTCCGACTGAAGAAGATATCTCTACACTATTAGATGAATTCGCCAGAACCAGATTTGGGTGGGAGATTGTTGAAGCGCATGGATTGCATTCGATTGTTACTTTGGCTGATGTAATTCCGCTTTACAGGAGGGGCGTTTTGGACACGAGTCTTCGCGTAAAGGACGTTGCTTCCAAAGTGTTTGAGCTCCCTAAGAATACGAAGCTTAGCAAGGTGCTGCTAGAGATGATGACGCGTAGCATGAGAAGGATCTTCATATCAGGCACGAATAAGTTTGTCTCGGACAGAGAGATACTTGCCCATATATTCAGTCCAACAAGGCTTGCCGTGGTAAAAAGATCGCCAAAAGAGCTGCTAGAGTCCACGCTCGGAGATGTGGATTCTGTCGAACCCATTTTGGTCAGGGGCGATGCAACTCTGCAAGAGGTTTCGGAGCTGTTCAAACCAGCAAGCGGAGGGTGGTGTCTCATTTGCGAGGAGGGGGTCGTCACTCCGTGGGATCTTGTGATGAAACCTTGGAAGATGGAGAGTCTGGAAATAAGAGACGGCTTAGAGAAAGATCTGAGTCAGACACTAACGTAGGAGAGATCCAGAATATGATGTCGCTTGGCGAATTTATCGAAGACCTTGAAGAGAAAGGTTACTCGGTAAAGTACAATACCAAAGTCAAGGGCGTATCAGGACTCTTTCACCGAGTGGATGGAATAGCTGAAAGCCCGAAGGGTGAAAAAAAGACAATAGTCTGGCTGGAGAAGCGAGGAAATGCAATTACTGAAATAATTCAGACTTTTGCTGTGGCGTACGATGCTGATGCCGAACCATGCTATGTTATTGAAGGAGCGCTCGGAGAAGAAGAGCGGAAGCTGGCTGAGTATTACAAGATGAAGTTGCTTACAAGAGAATAACCATGAGTTCTTCGCCTTCAACATGTCCGTGATCAATAGGGCACACGTGAATTCCTGTTATGGCAATAGTAGTTAGGTTATTATGGAGGTGATCGAGTACTGCAATTATGGCACAATCAATTGCTGTGAGCAAATGGTCGAACAGGTTCATCTGGGCTGCAATTATACAAGGGCTGGCTGCTACTCTGATAACCATTCCAATATTTCTGCCTAACATACACCCCGCAGTGGCGCAAGTCATCGCATCAGGAAGCGCTGGCACTTGGTTTCTGACCGGCTATGTGATGTACATTGTCGTGGGAGTCGTAGCTGTCGGGCTCACAGCCTTGTTTTATCATCATTTTGAAGTTGTCCTCGGAAAAAGATACAGGGGAATCTCCAACGCACTTGCGATGATTCACCTGGTGCTGATGAACGTAGGGGCTGCTGGCGCAACCTGGCTGTTGATGTACGCCGGCTATCTTGGTGAAAGCGCATTAATGCCTGCCTCGGAAGGGGGAGGGGGATTGACCGCCCTTCAGGTACACGAACAAATCTTGGTCCACTACGTCGATCCCATTGGATACCTGCTTGCAGTAACTGCCATCGGTGTGCTTGCGGGAGGACTCGGTTTCCTCACCTCCTATTTCAGAAAGTAGCGCACGTGGTGCGTTGGGATTCTCTGATAAAGTTATAATTCTCATGTTGAAGCAATCAAGCGATCTGTGTAGTTACAGTTTCAAGTCGCAAGAAACAAATTGGAGACACGCGAGCAAGCCGGCAGGCCGCAATCGGATCATCGTCACTGTTCATTCTCCAAAAGGAGGATCATCTCCCTAACCTATGGATTGCTCGATCTCTCTTGCTATGCAGAGAATGTCATTACCCTTTTGAGTGGTAAGATATTTGTTGAGCCCCAAAGAATTCGTCTCGAATATGAGGAGATTTCTCTGAATGCAATGGTCCCTGAATCTTTGGAATTCTTCAATTGAGATGTTGCAAGTGTCGATAATCTCGTCACGCAGCTTTGATGTCTTGCAGCACTCCAGGAAATCAAGAAGAACCAATGCCGGTTGACTGGATCTAAGCTCCAAAACGAAACTGTGACCTCCACTCTCTTCTCAGTAAAACTGTGTTGACGCCTTGCTAGCAACTTGAGAGTTAGCCCGTTTTAACAACTTGTGGTACAAGCGTCTAAGAGTTGTATTGAATGGATCTGCAAAGATGCTGCGCGGTGAGAGTTATTACACTTGGAGATCTTTGCATAACCGCTACAATCCTGTCACACGCCTAGAAATTACTCGTCTCATACAGAAGTATGATTCAATCAATCGTAGCGTTTGGCATCAGGTTAGCTTTTTTACGAATGAGATGATTGAAACAATACACAGATGGAGGCGCAATCTGATCTGATAGACGAAACTTGGCCAGAAACTCTGGAGCTCAGGAGTAGGGTTGTTCAAGCCGTCAGCGAAACATTAGGCGACTCGATCTCCTCTCTGGAGGTCTGGACACGAGCATAGTGGGGGGGGGCGTCGTGAAATTGGTTCTTAAAACCAGTGAAGAGTTCAAGGCATTCGCAACCACTATCAAGGATGCTCCCTCTCCCCCGATCTCGAATATTCAGAGTTGATATCAAGACGGCTCGGCATTCCCCACCACATAGAAACCGCAGATATTTCGCAGTTAGAAAGCGAACTTCCAAAAGTAATCCGCATTTTGAAATCCTTTGATCCCATGGCCTCCGACTACAAAGGACCGAAACAAGAGGGCCTGCCCTGCCTGCACGAGCAATGTACCTGACAGGGCGACTTTCTGCACGACCTGTGGAGAATATCCAATATAAGAGTCAATCTTTTTGTGCCATAAACCGTGTAGCATCCCACCTTCGAATTTTGGATTTCAAAGCACGACTTCACTTTAAATGCAATGATACGTAATTGGTTAAATCATCACATGCTATTGCAAGAGCTGCCACCATTAGCAGATCCTCTAACATCTCAAAATTCCAACTACTCTTCATCTAAATAGAAAGATCAGATCAATCAAACGTTGAAATGAATCACATTATCACAACTACATCAGTTGCATTATCAGGAGTTAGAGAAAATGCTACCGTTGTCGATGCTCCACTGTAATAAACGGCGGCAGTGTAGCTACCCGGCATCATGGAATATCCGGAATTGAAGATTCCAGCACTATTCACTGTTAGGTTTCTTGCGAAACCATTTGGTCCGTAGAGAGTGAAATTCGCAGAAGCTGCGGGTAAACCATTGAACAGAATTCCAATGTTCAATTCTGCCATCGGGGTCAAAGTCACACTTGTCTGGCTACAATTTGCCACATTGACAATCTGGCTGGAATAAATGGACGTGCCAACGTAAGCTGTGACATTATAGGTTCCTGCTGGAAGAATAAACCCGGTATTGAACAATCCGGATGTTATGTTCTGGGTAAAAACCGTCTGTCCATTATGATACACCGTAACATTTGCATACATTGGGAGATTCCCGTCGCGATTCAAGACTTGGCCACTAATCTCACTCATGCCATTACACGTTGCAACATTCAAATCAAAGGTAGTGGAATTGATTGTCGGGAGAAGATAGTAACCGGCAACAGATCCACGTTCAACTAGTTTCACTTTGTATGTTCCTGGGGTGACACTCGAACTCAAAGTTAGATTGAGGATGGAAAATTGCGAAGAAGTGTGGTTCGGAGTGATCGTTGCTGACGCACCAGAAGGTAGCCCGGTGACAGAAAGATCCACAGTAGGAGGTTGCCCTGTGTCACAACTAAACACATACTGCCCAGTATTGGGATAGATCAAAGTGCAACCTGAGAGCTGGATCGGAATGAGGACGCTGGAACCGGTCATCGCAGAATAACTCTGGCTTGGTACCGATATGTTCAACCGATACAATGGATAGGATGCATTGAAAACAGATATGGGCATGTTGTAGAATAGCGTCGTGCCGTCTATGCCGTGCACACTGAAACTCGCATTGAAATCACCCGGTGTAGACCCTCCAGTCCATTTGAAAGTCGCAATGCCGTTGTTGTTAGTATTTGACTTGAACGTTATGGTTCCGGAATCTACTGAAGCATAAACCGGCCAGTTTCTTACTGGTGTACCATCTGGCCAGTATATTTCGAAATGTAGGTTCACGCTGTTTCCGGGTGTTATGCCTTGTCCGAATCCTGCAGGACCGTAGGCAAAGAATGTCGGATAATACCGTTCGTAGAAATTGTCAACAGTATTTCCATTGATGCAAACAGGTGTTGACTCTGCCTCAAGATTGTAACCGTGTCTGTACGCAGTGATGTTGTAGCAACCCGGTTGAAGTTCCATAGGTGAGTAATAGTTACCATTAGCATCGCTTGTAGTATTGAATACCAGATTGCCATTTTGTGTTACATTGATTGTTGCTCCGTTTATTGGAGTTCCCGTAATGTTTGAACCATAGGTGTGGTAAAATTCCACCTTACCTTGGAGCAATCCTGGCTTGGGCGGATTGAACGGTGTGTAGATTGCCTCGGCTTGAGTGGGACCAACCACTTGGAATGTTGCATTTGAGGAATCAAAAATCTGCTGGTAAGTGTTGTTGCCTATTTCCGAATTTACGACCCATTGCACAAATGCGTATGATCCAGTGGAATTTGTAAAAGTCGATGGCGTGCTTAACGTGAGCGGTTCAAGCAATGAGGTGTAATTGTAGCGAGCTCCTAGAGTTGCATCCAGATCCTCTATGTTGGAATACGCTGTAACAAGCGGATATATCCCCAAAGGGAAATCGATCGTAGATGAACACTGGTTGTATTGGCAAGGGTTAACATTAGCCAAAGGAGTTGAATAGAGAACTACGCCTGCCTCCATGAGCTCTTTCAAACTAGTATAATTTGTTGGGGCGTAATACTGTTGCGCGAATTGAGCCCAGAATTTCTCGCCTGCGAGATAACCTGGTCCATACGTCATGCTGTATCCAGAAACAATGTTTCCTTTTACTCCAATACAATGGATGAGGAATGAACAGTCTGCGTTGTCCAGATTTACTTGGGGTGATTGAGTATTTCCCTGACTGAAACTGAATACGGGAATTGCTGTATACACGCCGTAACATATCCCTGGCTCCGCGGAGATGAAGCACATGTGTGCACTGTATGGAAGTTGATAACCTGAACCGTTCCAATCGAAGGCAAATTCTACTGTAACGTCGTGTTCTTCTATGCTCCAAGGCGCTCTGTACGCGACATTTGCAAAGTTCAGATAGTATGAATAAACAGTTGATGAATTGAAATATGGATCAGTCGGGTTCAATGCATAGCCCTGGTACTGAGCGTCAAGAACTGGGTCTCCTGAGCTTCCATTCGTTGGAGATACGTACACGAATTCACTGTGGGGAAGAGCAACAGGTTGTTGCACAAAGAATGAGTTTAGTGCATTAGAAAGATTGGAAGGGTTGTATCCTGCAAGTACAAAGACAGTTTGTCCAGGAGCCCAAATCCCAGTGAAAGACAAGGTCACGCCGCCCATGCTGAAAGAATCTGCTATCATGGACCCATTGAAATATGGACTCGCCAGCTGTTCATATGAAGAATCTGATCGGCTGCTGATCACAATTATGACAAATGATGCCGATTTTACGGAGGAAAAGTTAGCGGGAGTCGCGTACTTGAATGTGTAGTGTTGCTCGGCTAATTGTACAAATTGTGGATCATTAGAAAGCACGAAACTTGGTGATACAACCGCAAATGTAGCTGGTCCACTATGTGAATACGGGTTGAGTGGTCCCTGACATTTCGTGTACATCTGGGTACCGAAATTGAAAAGGGCACGACTCGGAGACTTCAAACCTTGGTAGTTGTATGTTGTTTGCGTTTCATTGCTCGATGCAGCACATGATACAGAATTTGGAATTTTGTTCTGCGAGATTGTCTGAAATGGGATAGTTGGGAAAACGAAGAAAGCTAGAATGGAAATTACGGTTACAAATGTAACGGCCATAATTAGTTTCTTTCTTGGCATTAGCTAGTCGTTTAACTGCTGAATTATCAATGACCATTTAAGGCATTCCACTAATGCATTTACCGGGGGAGTTTGCGTTCTATCCTTGCGACGATCTTCATTTTGACTCGCGACTAAACCTATCCCAAAATAAGATTACTTTATTCCCCAGACAAGCAAGTATCTCGATATGCCCTTAATCGAGCCCTTCAGCAGATCTTCTTCCATCCGTTTTAGTCCTCTTTGAAATTCCTCCTCGGTCATGAGCAAGAGCGATGAGAAAACCTTCTTCCGATATCCTTCTATGTCGTTTAATTCGTATTCTCTCTCGACCATTGTCTCGGAAATTGCGTTGAATCCAGCCTCTTTCATGAAATCCTTGATCACGCTGATTTTTGGATATCTTTTGAGCTCCGCTTCAGCGCTTTCAGGAAAGTAAAGAGATTGAGGTAGTCTATTTCGGATAATCCATTCTGAATCCGTCACAGTGCAAACCTTTCCTCCTCTCTTCAGGACTCGATGAGCTTCTCGAAAGTACGACGAGTGATCAGTAATATGATGGATTACGTCAACCGAAAAGACCAGATCAAAGTAGTCTTGCCCAAAGTCGAGCTTCTCGGCTTTTCCTGTGTATAGGCTTAGCAACGGAAATTTTTCTCTGGCAGTGGATAGCATTTGCTCTGACGGGTCAATTCCATAGGATTGGCAACCGATCAGCTCAGAGAGACGGCCCATGTAATTTCCTGTACCGCAGCCAACTTCAAGAACTCGAGAAGAGCTTGCAATCTTCCCTTCCGAGATTAGAGCCTCGAAGACTTCCGGATGGATGTCTCGATACTTTGCATATTCGGCCGCCATCTTATCGTAGTCGATCATAAGATGATTGTCAATCGAATCCATTCTTGATGTATAAGAGGCTACGTTCTTCTACCATCCTCAACACTTATGCCTTGACAAGGGACACGATTTTCCAGAGATAGAAAGAGCCGTCGTAAAAAGGAGGTACGTTCCACACATAAGGCACGGAGGGGACAATCTCGATGATATGGTGATTTGTCATCGGTCGAAGAGATGGGTCGTGGAGCGTAGCGTCTCATGGCTCAACCGATTCAGAGGACTCGTACAGGGAAGCGACCGAACTTCAAGTATTGGTATGCGATGACTCTTTTAGACTACAAAGACTAGATTACCACTTTCAGACAGCCTAGGAAGTCCCCCACTGCTTGTCAAACTGACTAGCGAATAGACACTTCGCCAAGACGGCGCAGAACCTTTAGGGCGTTCAACGTAATCATCTTGCTTGACTCCCCGACTCTTTCAAGAGCAAAAGGAGTTGTCGCTTGTTTTGGATGCTCCCTGTTCCATTTTCCCTGAGGACTTTCAGGATCTGGATTTATTGAATCAAGGTTCCATCTTCCATCCGGTCTTCTCTTTTTCTTGAGGAGGGAGATTGCAAATTCTAGCCTCTTGTCATCGCAATAACCTAGAGCTGTCATGAAATCAAGACCAACGAGAAGATCGTAGTAGTAATGATGAGGATAGTGGAAACGATACCAAGGTTCGTAGCGATCCCCCTGCTTGTGAAGTTCTCGTTCTAGGAAGAACTCTGCCCCTCTTTCAACCGCAACCTTCATGCCGCGCGTCCATTTCTGACGTGGATACACCGCAAATGCACTGAGGGGTTCCCAGGAGTCGAGATTTCTTCCAGTGGGAATACCACCAAAGCTCCAGCATGACCACCCTCCCAGCTTCGCCTGGTTTTTGACAAACCATTGAAATGCTCTTCGCACTCTTGGATGGTCCTCATACCCAAACTTGACTAGTGCCCGCGCCGTGTTGCCAGTGATGCATAGGTGGCCTTGTTTGCTTCCGCTTCCAACACTAAAACCTCCGTCTTTCGACGAGAAGCGTTTCATCCACAGTTGACAGGACTTTTCGATTCTAGGTTCTTTCTTTGTTAGACCAAGATCTGATAAGATCAGCAGCATCCAGTTTGTCGAGATATACTTTGGTTGGTAGAGATTCCTTTCTCTAACCCAAAAACCGCCGTGATCCTGCTTTTCAAGAATATCCCTTGCCCAGCCCAATTTCGTGATGTCCTCTCTGGCAGATCTCACCTCGGAGTCCTTCTCGGATCTACCAAGCAATTCAGTCAGGGTGAGATATCTGATCGAAGGCTGATCCTCCTCAAGGAGCCAATTAATGACAGAAGAATCCTTATTCAAAACAATCTTCTTCTCTCACAAAGCCAAACTACTGAATTTGAATCTAGGAGGACAAGCTCAGCATGTCGTCCACCAGTTCCTTGGGTTTTGTTATCATCGGCCAATGTCCTGTTTCTATAAGCTTGTGCAGCCCTTCAAGCTTTCCCCACTTGCCCGCCACAATCTCTTCGACTGGGTCGCCCGTGAGCGTGCAAAAGATGTATGCGCTTTTTACAGAATCGAATTTTTCCGACAGCGTGATCGAATCTGATGCGAGTCTTAGGGGCCAAGGAGTGGCCTTGGAAAGCATCCATTCACGGTCCGTCCCCTTTACGTCTTTTCCGATGTTCTCGATGATCTCCTGTGTGAGGGGAATCCCAATGCTCCCCTGAGGCACGGGCCCAAATTCGCTTGTGGGATCTCCTTTCCCCTGAGGTGTTCTCACCTTCTGAGGTATAAACGAGTCCATGTACAAGACCAACTTCACTTTATCAGGTACGCGATCTGCTACAGCCGCGGCGACCTTACCAGCGAAACTGTGACCCACGAGCACGAAATTATTTAGGTCGTTGTATTCGATCACGTTCACAACGTCTTGAATTGCAGTTTCAATACCTACATCTTTCGAAGCAAGGTGAACACGCTCTCCCATTCCTGTTAGAGTGATCGGATAGACCTGGTGGCCCTTCTCTTCTAGTAGTGGAGTGACTTTCTTCCATACCCAACCTCCTAACCAAGCTCCGGGCACAAGGACAAACGTTGTCATGTTGATTCTAACTAGGTGGACCTGGTGCATACGTTGATAATGCTTTAGCTCATTTTTGATCGCATGCTAGGATCCACATTGAATTGCATTCAGAAATGCTAAATTGACTTCGTGAGTCAGAATCGGTTTGGACTCAGCTATATAGCTTACCCAAATGGATCTTTTGCGGAATCCAAAATTGGTACTCACGAAGACACGGAACTCTGGGGATTCATGTCTTCGTGGATCGGAAGTACTTCGTTACAAACTCACAAAAGGGCATCTTTCAGGAATGCCTCCTTTTCATCTCGCAACGCCGCCAGTTCGATCAGTTTTTCAGGAAACATAAAAGTCATGGTGGGAATGTCTACTCGCACGCTTGCGATCCCCGGTTGCGATTTTGCCCACGCCGAAAACTCGTTGACATCTGCCATTGAGGAGGCACCCAGCACGACGTGTCCCATGTCCGGATCTGGGAAGCTGCCAGTAATGTAATTCGCATCGAAATGCGAGATTACCGCACGATCTACTGACGCTTTGGCCTCGTTATTTGTGTAGACGTAGGAAAGGTAAATCGGGATAAGCCCCGGGACGCATTCTATGTTAAGGATTGGAAATGGGAATATGGTATTTTCGTTCCGTAGTCTCTCCACGCGGTTTCTCACGGTCTTCGTCGAAAGTCCGAGCTCTCTTGCAACAATTTGTGGCGGCTTGCGAGCATCTTTTGAAAGTGCGCGAATTATTGCTACATCTGTCCCAGTCAGATGTTTTGTCTCACTCCGAGGCATAACCATCCGAGACCGGGTGATTTTCTCTGCGTTTGTAATCCTGGAGATTAGTTCGATTGTCCGGGAACGTGACACATCGCCGTTGTAAATCACAAAGAGTCTTAATCCTGTGCCATAAAAGTCGACTAATCCCGTGATTTCGTGGACTAGTTTGAGCTTCTTGATCATGTCTGACTTGCCCGACTGTGGTTGAACATCCATCATCACTTCTTCGACTCTGTAACCGAAGAATGCTGGGTTGACTAGGAGCGACCAAGCGGATGCATCCTGATTCTTGCAATTTCTTGTATCTGTAGCTAACAGTCATCTTGTCTGTCCCAATACGTTCAGCAAAAGCTCTTAGAGATAACTTCACCTTTGGATTTGATGGAGCGACTGCTCCTTCTGAAATCAAAGCGCGAAGTATTTTGATATCTAGCTCATCCATTGTATCTTCTTTCCCGAATGAATAGATGATCGTGCCGATGACATATTTATTCATCGCTTCCCTTTTGCCTAATTTTCCCAGACAACCGTTCAAATGCATGGAGCCAGGAATATGTAAGCACGAAGATCACATGAATGTCGAACCCGTGTCTAAGAAGGGAGAGCTAAAGGGATCTAGTGTAGACAACGCCAAAGATCTTGCTTTTGAAAGGCCGAGATTGGAACCCATCGAGAAGCCAAAGGGACTCATGTTGCGGTTCGTTTATCGGTTTGCGCCTCGTCAGTACGGAAAAGTGCCAACGAATCTCAAGGTTCTTGTGGCACGAGCCCCCAAGACAATGAGTCTACTCAGCGCAGTTGGCAAATACGAGATGAAAGGAGTGCGTCTTGAAAAACAGCTCCATTACATGATTGCGATGTTCGTAGCAGGAACGAACGGGTGCGGATTTTGCCTAGATTTTGGTCGCATGATGGCGGTCAAAGACAACATGAGCATGGAGAAATTCAACGCATTGCTGACTTACCGTACTAGTCCATTATTTTCAGAAAAGGAGCGCGCAGCGCTGTCCTATGTCGAAGAGATCACTCGCAACAAACGTGTCGCAGATGACACTTTTGAAGAGCTCCGCAAACACTATAGCGATTGGGAGATAGTGGAGATTACCACACTCACAGCAATTTCAAATTTCGAAAACCTGCTCAACATTCCACTTGGAATCGGATCGGATGGGTTATGTGCGATAGCTCAGGGACGGAAGAAATGACGGAGAATGAATGGAGCTGAGATCCTATGGATGCGCAAATTACTCTTGTAACCCTGATAGTAAAGAACCAGGCAGAGGCCCTTGAGTTCTACACGAAGAAACTAGGCTTCGAGAAGAAGACCGACTTTCCCTATCCCAACGGCACTCGATGGCTCACTGTTCGCCCAAGGGGACAAACGGTAGAATTGGCGCTCTGGCAGGTGGGATGGCCTGACGCTACAGGCCTATCAAGGAACTGGAAAGCTGGGCAGGGCCCACCAATCGTCCTGAGCGTGGACAATTGCCAAAAAGCGTACGAAGAGCTAAGATCGAGAGGCGTGGGTTTCAAGCAGGAAGCACGCGAGGTTCCCTATGGTACGATCGCGTTCTTCACCGACCCTGACGGGAACCTCTTCGAGATTCTCGAGTCGAAATCTTCGCAGAGGTAGAAAGTTATGACTACAAGACGCCGACATCCCGACGAACCTTTCCTTCCGCCGATTGAGGATCCAAGTGATCCATTTCTAAAATAGCTTTACTCTATGTATGAGTCGAGAATTGGCATGGCGATCACGCCCGTGAAAGTGCACTCGGCTCGTCTACCGCCTTCGTTTGCGCAGTTTTACGGAAAAATCAACGAGCTTGACAGAGAGCTGAGTCTATCTACTGAACTAGTCCAGCTCATCCGCCACCGTGTTTCTCAGATTAACGTATGCTCTTGGTGCATAGATGCTGAGCGTGCAGCTGTGATCATGGCTTCAATGAATCAAACTAAATTCGATTCGATAGACGAGTACAAGACTAGCCCACTCTTCACCGAAGCTGAAATGGCTGCTTTGGATTATGTCTCTGAGCTCACAAAGGAAAAGAAAGTGAGTCCAGAAACCTTCGACAGACTAGCCGCCTACTACTCGGAACGTGAAATTCGAAATCGTGTACCTCGTTGCAAGTCAGTACCTTTACAACATCAACAATATCGGACTTAATATCCACTCAGACATGATTTGCGATTTAGCCAAGAAGCGAAGATACGCAGAAGGGATCGGAACGACAAGTAGTTAGGAGCCGAAGACAATGAAAGTAGGTCCGTTGCTTTTCGATGTGACTGCCGTAGTAGTTTTTCTCCAGATCGCTCTGGGAGGATTGTTGACATTTAACTTCATCAGCGCAACAACACACGTCATCTTTGGGTTTGTATTGTTGGTTGTCGCAATAGCTACAATGATAGTGGCTCTCGTTTCCAAACCATCGTTCAAGCCGGTCAAGATTGTTTCAATAATCATGGTCGTATTGATATTCGTCCAAGGGATTCTCGGCTTCTCAACCCTGAATAGCGGAAGCCAACTTGTGGCTTGGATTCATCTTGTTAACGCAATGGTGATCTACGGCGCAGCCATCTCGGGCACTTTCCTCGCAATTAGGTGGAACGCTATGTCAAGCACTATCTCAGGCGGTAAATCTTCGTCTTCTTTATCCATGGGACAGCAGAAATAGAAAATGACTTACTCAAGCCTGAGACGGGCTCAACTGAGGATGCCAAGAAAAATCGTGTCCTGCTGTACTATTTCTTTCGTACTCTTGAATCTACGATATCTGTGTCCTTCTAATGTACCATCGGGAGTTGGAATCCGTATGGGTTACGATCGTTGTCTACCCAAATCAGCCTTTGTTCGGGAGCATCGATGACACTTTTCACAATGTAGCACATGATGTTTCTACGATTGTCTTATGGCTGCATTTAATCACAAGTCGGGTTTCGACTACTACCCGCGCAGGTGAATTTCACCACTCGCTTCATGCCCCAGAACACCTGACGCAAGATTCAATACACGGCCCGGCTTGCGTTGTATGGAATGCAAGGAAATTACAAAGGGTATCCGGACCCTTCGCTGATCGTGTCCGTCGACGAAGCAAAGACTCTGCTCGACAAAAGCGATGTCGTCTTCGTGGATACGAGAAACTACTGGAAGTATGTCGAGGAGCACATTCCCGGCGCCTTCAATCTGGAGCTCTATGCTTTCCACTGGGTTGATACTTCCCGCGAAGGCATAGAGGTGTTTGTTCGACAGATGGCCAGGCTCGTTGGCTCGCTGGGCATTGATTCTTCAAAGCAAGTGATTTTCTACCAGAACAACAGCGGCTACGACGCCGCGCGTGGTGTATGGCTACTTCACTTCTTGGGGCACAAAAGGGCACGGATCTTGGACGGAGGCCTGAACCTTTGGAGGAGAAAGAAGCTCCCGCTATCCACATCGGACCCACCAGCTCCGAAACAGGGACGTTTCAAACCGAGGCTGGTACTTTCGACTTTTGCCTCGATGGATTCTCTTAGTAAGCTAGTAACAAAGGGCGAATCCCAGATCCTGGACTGCAGGAGCGCAGGAGAGTACAGCGGCAAGTTCAGAAGGGCGATAAAGTTAGGGCACATTCCTTGGTCGCTGAACATCGAGTGGAAATCGGCGCTGAGGAAGGACGGCACGCTCAAGGACGCGCGCCAGCTGCAAAAGTTGTACGGAAACATCAAAAAGGAAGGTGAGACTGTGACCTACTGCCAGAGCGGCTACAGGGCAGCTCACTCGTGGCTAGTGCTTCGGCTACTGGGATTTCAAAACGTGAAAAACTACCTCGGCTCGTGGTACGAGTGGGGAAACGAGGCGGGCGCAAGAGTGGTTTCAACCTAGATCATTAACATCTAGGTCTCACAAAAGGAGAAAGGTGTGCTCCTGGGAAGGACTA
>JAKAPU010000103.1 GCA_021806865.1 archaeon | reverse complement strand
CGAAAAGTCTTCCCTGAAAGTTTTCATCACGGCGGTCATCCTATCAACCGCATCTTTTGCCATGAGTTGTCCGAACATCCCTAGCCTTGCGAGTGTTGCATACAAGTTGTCAAACTCGCTGTGGCCGAGCTGATATTGCGACAACAATTCTTCCCCGTTCTTTGTGATCCTATAGCCTCGACCTTCCTCAACTTCCTCTATCAGTCCTGAAGAGAGCAGTTTGCCTAACAATGGATAGACCAATCCAGGCGAGGGTTTCCACGATCCCTCGGTCCTTTTTGCAGTTTCTTCCATTATCTCCTTTCCAGTCATTGGCCTTTCTTTCAGCAATGAAAGGACGTAGAACTTTGAGAAACCTCTTGGAACGACGCTCTTTGAACTCATATCGCTTTACCCGATATCACTAGCGATATCACTAGCGATATTTAAGCATGGCTGTAACTTTGTTCTAGCTGGAATCTCAATTATTACATTATTTGCTTCACAAGTTTGAATAAAATTCAACTAGTTGATGATCGCCCGCCTCGACTGTGGTAATTGTCGAAAAAATGAAAGCATAAATCAAAGCTACCTAACCTCTCGCACGAGGCTTGCAGTTGAAAGCGATCGAAGTCGCACTAGTCCTGTTGATCCTCGTACCAGCTTTCGTCAATTTCTACACCCCAATCTACAACCGTGCCAATCCAACGCTTGCAGGAATGCCCTTCTTCTATTGGTTCCAGATACTTCTCTTGGCCATCTGTGTGATTCCATATCTTGCATTCACATACATCGAGAAAAAGAGGCAAACGGTGCCGGTATTGCCTTCTGCAAAAATGTAGTATCTGGTGGTGTAAATGGTTGACACTACAACAATCCTTTCTGTGTTCATTGTCCTGTTTGCAGTTTTTGTTTTCCTTGGCTTCTACGGCTCAAGGTGGCGGAAGGGCGACCTTGCTCAGATGCACGAATGGGCACTTGCCGGTAGAAGGCTTGGGACTACCCTTGTATTTTTCCTAGTCGGCGCTGATTTGTACACGGCTTACACGTTTGTCGCTGTGCCTTCCGGAGTATTTGCGAGTGGGTCATTGTACTTTTTCGCAGTACCTTACGTCGCGATAACTTTCGGTGTTGCGCTCGCCTTCACTCCAAGACTTTGGACTGTGTCAAGACAGAATGGCTACATTACAGGGTCGGATTTTGTCAAGGACAGATTCCAGAGCAGACTCCTTGCAATCCTGATCGCAATAACTGGAATTGTCGCAGTCTTACCTTACATTGCTTTGCAAATTGTGGGTATGCAAGCAGTCCTCGCATCTATGCTCTATGGAGTAGGAGGAGCGACTCAGAACATCGAAGAGATATCGCTGATAGTGGCCTTCGTAATACTCGCAGCGTTTACATTCACAAGTGGCCTTAGAGGAGCCACACTCACTGCGATCTTTAAGGACATCCTCATTTGGTTCACAGTAATAGTCACCATAGCAGTTGTTGTTTCTCAAATAGGAGGATTCCATCAGGCTTTTGCAAACGTCAAGCCAAACTACATAACTTTACCATCCGGCCTGGTTTCTGGGTACGCGACACTTGTTTTAGGAAGCGCGCTCGCTCTTTACCTCTACCCCCACGCAGTGAATGGCGTGCTCAGTGCGGAATCTGAGCACAAACTCAGACTAAGCACCTCATTCCTTCCATTGTACGGAATCGGGTTAGCGTTTCTGGCGTTGTTTGGAATACTGATTTACTCAGAGCCGTCTGCGCTCAGCTTCCTCAACCATTTCCCAGCCGCAACGCGAGGAATCTACGTTGTTCCCTCACTCATTCTCAATGCACTCCCCGGATGGCTAGCGGGAATTGCACTTCTTGGAGTCTTCGTCGGCGGACTTGTACCAGCGGCAATCATGGCAATAGCACAAGCTAATCTTCTCACGAGAAATGTCATCAAAGAATTCAAGCCTAACCTCACAGTGAAGGGAGAGTCTTCGATTGCAAAGTGGGCCTCTGCTGCTTTCAAATTCATAGCACTCGGATTCGTGTTTGCAACGCCTGCGACGTACGCAATTCAGCTTCAGCTTCTCGGAGGCATCCTGATCATTCAGTTGCTACCTGCACTCTTCATCGGACTGTATACAAACTGGTTCAGGAAGGAAGCACTGATTCTCGGTCTTCTGGGTGGGATATTTTCAGGAATCTTCATGGCTATTGAGGCGAATTTAAGCTTCGGAGCGCTCAAGACTTCACTGTTCCACACGACATTTGGCTCGTTGTACATAGCAGTCATAGCACTGGGGTTGAACCTGTTAATTACTGTCGTACTGAGCGCGGTCATCCCTAGAAAGGCAATTCAAGTCCAACCGAGTCAACAGGCACCTCCTGCTGGAGCGGGTCACTAGTCGAAGTTAGCAAAATCAGCTATCGTAGCGAGTTCCAGCGGTGGTCAACAAATGCCACTACTCTGGAACTCTGAAGTTTTTTCTCATTTTGATTGCTTTCAGGCTTAGTCACTAATTTTCTCTTAGGTACTCGCCAACAGTTCGGTTTTTCTCCGACAGGTATTTCCTCGCAACCCTTCGCACATCTTCAGGTTTGACAGAAAGCGCATCATCCACCAACTTGTCTGCAAGATCTTTCTTCTTGATTACTTCCATAAATCCAATAGAGAGCGCCTGAAGTGCTATTCCATCATTTTCATATGCGTGCCAGGATCTTATCTGGTTGAACGCAACTTTCAATTCATCTTCGGATGGTGAAACGTCCATAGCCCTTTCAAGTTCCGAAAACAATGCCGACTTGGCGTCTTCCAGTTTTGCGTCTGGACGTAGCGTGAGTTCAAAGTAGAGCAGTCCAGGATCTATACTCACTGGGAAGTATGTGTTGACTTCGCTTGCAATTTTCCCCTCGACAAGCCTCTTGTGCAACCTGTTTGTCTTCGGAACGAACCTGTCGCCGAAGAACCCGATTAGGCCCCTCCATCCACCGAGCACTGCAGAGAGCACGAGTATCGCTGGAGTGTCTTCGTGCACCGTTTCGGATATGTGATAACCGGCAGCTAGATAGTCGAGTGTGCCAGGCGCGACGATTCTTGTGGTCCGTTCACCTCTTTGATCTGGCTCTGGGAAGGGTACACTACGCGGAGCTCTCTCACCTGATTTTATGTTTGAAAAAAGTGATTCGATTCGCGACTTTGCTTCTCTGGTTTCAAAATTGCCCGTGACGACCAGTGTGGCATTATTCGGGTGGTAAAACTTTCTGTAGTGCTGGTAGAGATCGTCCCGAGTCATTGTTCTAAGGTCAGACTTCCAGCCAACCACAGGCCAGGTGTACGGGTGTACGTGATAGGCCGTAGCATAGACCTCCTCCCTCAACAGATAAGACGCGTGGTTCTCTGAACCTTCTCTCTCCGAGATTATGACCTGCCTTTCGCCTGCGACTTCTGCAGGATCAAAAGAGGAATTTGCCATTCGCTCCGACTCGATGAAAAGGCCCAGATCCAGACGCTCTTTCGGCAGCGTCTCATAGTAAGCGGTGACATCATGGTCGGTGAAGGCGTTGTTTCTACCTCCTTCGCTGCTCACTAGGTTGAAAATGTCTCCCTTTGCGAGCTTCCCTCCACCCTTGAACAGCATGTGCTCGCACCAGTGTGAGGCTCCTGTTATCCCCGGCCGCTCATTCCTAGAACCTACACGGTAAAAGATCCAAGTGCTCACCGAGCTTGAGCTCTTAACAGGCTTGAGCAAGACTTGCAGACCGTTGGAAAGGAAGTACTCCTCAACTCCCTCCGTCAGTCGAAATGAAATTCCAGCTTTTTGCCGCCCCATGATGTTGTTCGAAACTACAAAGTGATGCCCATGTATTAATCCTGCGCCGTAGGCACGTGAAAAATTGATCAAACCCCGATAGCACAATGCTAAAAAAGAGCTTCGAAACACTTTGACTTTATCAAACAAAAATGCCGACGCTAGTCCCAAAAAAAATCTTCTTGACGAAAGGAGTGGGGAGACACAAAGAAAGACTTGCGAGTTTTGAGCTTGCACTGAGAGATGCAGGCATAGAAGCTTACAACCTCGTAACCGTTTCGAGCATCTTTCCTCCGAGGTGCAAAGTGATTCCGAAGAAGGAAGGGATTGAAGAGCTTTCTCCCGGTCAAATCCTTTTCTTGGTCATGAGCAGGATCGCAACGAACGAACCCAACAGACTGATCGCAGCTTCCGTGGGACTTGCAATTCCACAGGACAGGAACACGTATGGGTACCTGTCTGAACACGAGAGCTACGGAGAAACCGATGAAAAAGCTGGGGACTATGCCGAAGATTTGGCTGCGTCCATGCTCGCGTCTACATTAGGCATTCCGTTCAATCCAGATCAGAGCTATGACGAGAAAAAGCAGCTCTGGAAGATTTCAGGAAAGATCGTAAAGACAACGCACATCACGCAGTCTGCCGAAGGTGATAAGAATGGCCTTTGGACTACTGTGATATCTGCAGCAGTACTGCTTACGTAGGCAGTCCCAACGACATCTTAAAGCATCCACAGACTTTGTCAATTTGAATTCTCTTATGAGCTAGCCACTGATTCGAAAGGAATTAGACCAACTGCTCGAATCAGTTAGCATCGAGACTCAACCAGAATCTTCCCCTGTTTCTGAAGGCTTTTCGCGTTTCTCCAGTCCTTTCTCAGGTGCTGAGATTCCTTCTTGTTTTGCTGCAGTTTTAGCCCTTTCAGAGATTTCTTTCAACCTAGAATACTTCAATGTGGCACTGGGTTTTTCGGGCACCAATCCTTTTGGTCTCCAGAACAAGACAACCAAGAGGAGCACGCCAATAGCGATTGGCTCAATTGCATTGATATCCACCGGGAGAGAGATACCATTGCTAATGATGCATGTGCGCGCCTGGTCGATCGTCGTAGTTATCCCGACGAACACGGCTGTACCAATGCCCACACCAAGGTTATTTGCGACGCCTCCTAGAATCACAATAACGAATGGATAAAATGTCCACTCAGTCCTGAGAAATGTATATGGGGAAACTGATGGCGACCAAAGTACAAACAGAACGCCCGCGATACCACTTAGAGCCGATGCAATAATCAGCACGTTTCGCCTGATCCCAACTGTATCTTTGCCGATTGCCTCTGAGGAAACCTCGTTATCTCGGACGGCTCTCATCATCCTTCCAAGCGGAGACCTTGCGACTCTTTCTGAGTAGAGATATACTCCGAGTGCAGCCAGGATCAGCACCCCAAGAACCACGACATCTCTTAGGCCCTGTGTAGAAATCGTCCAGTATACGGGATCGGGTACTAGCAACCCTTGCGTCCCGCCCGTAATTGGATAATAGGCTGCTACAAAAATTCGGAAGAATTCGCCTGCAGCCAGTAGGAGCATTCCAAGGTAATCTTCTCTGAGCCTGATGGCCGGATAGGATGCCAAATATCCAATAAGAGCCGCAATTCCTGCACCTACAGCTAAGGAAAACAGAAACAGCTCGGCACCAAGATAAGTATGTGTAAGAATGTATTGATTTATCTTCGTGCTAAAGAGGGCTTGAGACGCGATAACGTCGGTCGAACTCAGATTCAGTATGTAGAGGGCCAGTCTGTAGGAAAGAGATCCTGCTATTAATCCGCCCACCGAAACGAAGAGAACTTTGCCAAAATTGGGCACGCCAGTGTAACCAAATTCAAGATTTACGGTCAGGCTTACTACTAAGTAAACGCAGAAGATAATGGCAGCATCGATAATGACAGAAACTAGGTCGATGTGAGTTGAACCGCAGCTGACAATGAATGAAGGTATTGCACCACTCATCTATTTCATCACGCCCAACTTCTTCCCAACACGCCTCCAGTTTATTCCGGTAAGCCCTTGAGGTGCCGCAAGGAGAACAATTATCATGATTGCAAGTGGAATTCCCTTCTGGAACTGCAATACTTGTGCGCCTATATTGGGTCCATATAGCAAGCTGAACAATCTATCCAAGGAGGCTGCCAAGTAGGTCTCACTTGCTCCAATGATCAGCCCACCAATTATGGCACCATAGATACTCCCAAGACCGCCTAGAACACTTCCCGCGAAAATATCTACGATAATCAAGGACGAATTCCCCTCTGGCGTCGCCGTCCATATTGCGAGCAATCCTCCTGAAAGCCCCGCAATTCCTCCAGCGAGAAACCAGGATACGAAGTTTACCCTCTCAACATTTATTCCCACAGTCCTTGCGAGATTGGCGTTTTCAATCGCCGCTCTCATTGCGACTCCAAACTTCGACTTCGTCAATAACAAAAACAAGCCGATGGTTAATAGCGCGAGTACGGTCGGTGCAACAACCAGCAGCCCGCTATTCCCGAATATCTGAAAATCTTTCAACTGCCCTAATAGATAGAATTGGCCGCCGTACCCTTTGTTGTTTAGAATTCTGCCATATGTACTACCCATGTAATCAACAAACAGCTCGAAGATTCCGACGAAGATAATATCGATTGCTAGTGTGGCGATCATTAAGACAACGAGAGACGATCCTCTTCGGATCAAAGGCCTTAGGATACCCATGTACATCACGACTCCCGAGATGCCCGCGAACAACACCCCCAAAGGGGTCGTCAGATACGGACTTTGAACATCCCAGAGAATATACGACGCGGCCGTCGCATACGTCCCGACAACCACAAAATCAGCGACAGCAAAATTGGGAACCTTTGTGGTCAGATACGTGACGGTCAGGCCGACGCACATGAGCCCCACCAGTGAGCCATAAATGATGGAATTCGATATTGTGGGGTCGATCATCTATCGCGTGCGAGAGACGCCTTAACAGTTAAATAGTTTCCTAGCGAAAATTCCTCAAGAGTTAAATAGTTTCACCATCTGCCGCCAAGAGCATGCCTAAATCAAAGGTGAGACGTTCAGCTGTTTCCACGACGATTGCTGCCGTACTACTGATCGTAGGATTGGTTGTCGGCGCAGGTGTTGGCTACGCTGCAACAAGTGCTTCAACTCCAGGAGTTCGTACAACTACAACGACGGTCACTGCTTCAGGCGGAACCGGTGTCGGCACTACAGTTACTACGACAGTCACTAGCGGAGGGGGCGGCACTTCTGGACTTTCAGGGACAATCAACATCGGAGTCCTAGATGATTTGACTGATGGATTGTCTGGTGAAGGGTTGAAGATCAACTTCACAGCTCATCAAGCAGCGAATGATATCAATTCGTATCTCTCAACCACTTCTTATGCTGGCAAAGTCAAATTCAATGTTGTCGTTCTGGATTATGCCTTGGACAACACAAAGGCTCAGAACGCCATGAGTACCTTCAAATCTGATGGAATATCAGTGGTTGTCGGACCGCTCAACAGCGGCACCGCCCAAGCACTGCTCTCTTATGCAGACTCAAACCAGATCGTTATGATCAGTCCATCGTCAACTTCAGCTGCCCTCGCAATACCCAATGACTATCTTTTCAGAACTGCCCCAACAGACGTGGTTCAGGGAAAAGCTGATGCAAGCATGATGTGGGGAAATGGTGTCAAAGCCATAATTCAAGTCTACAGACAAGACACTTACGGCAGCGGTCTTGCTAACTACACCTCAGCTGACTTCAAAGCTCTTGGTGGAACAGTTGTGGCCCAAATCCCGTATGATACCAGCACATCGAACTTCGTACCTATACTCGGAACCCTAAATACAGACTGGAATAACGCAGTGAAGACGTATGGTAACAACTCTGTAGCCATTCAGCTCATATCATTCGATGAAGGTGCAACCCTGATCCAGCAGGCAAGCACAAACTATCCTGCGCTGATAAACACGCCACAGCCATGGTATGGTGTGGACGGCGAAGAGGGTGAATCTGCATTTACGAACTCGACGGTAGCTGCCGCAGTCTCTGCAGTCAGACTACCATCCACAGTGTTCGGATATACCAACAGTAGCAAGACAGCAACTCTGTGTCAGCAACTCTTCGCAGCGACCAGCCAGACATGTGACTCCTATCCGTTGGGTGCGTACGACGACGTTTGGCTCGCAGCACTCTCCATTCTTGCGTGTGGTCAGAATACTGGATCTTGCATCCAATCTGTCCTCCCAACTGTCGCAAACAACTACTACGGAGTAACCGGATGGACGGCACTCAATCCAAATGGAGACAGAGCAGTATCAGATTATCTAATCTACTGCATCACTGGCCCCACGAGTAGTCTCTCGTGGCAAGTATGCGGGTCGTGGTCGTACCAGTCAAACTCTGTTACGTGGACAAACAAGCCTCCGACGTAAAAGGAGTTAGTTGGGGAACAACTCCTTCCCTCCTCTTTTTTATTTGATTTTTATAGTGCTTTTTGCCATGATTTGAGACACATGGGCCTTGCTTTAGAGGTTCGGAACATTCGCAAGTCATTTGGAAATCTGCTCGCCCTAGACGACATTTCGTTTGGAGCAGAGGAAAAGACGCTTACGATTTTGATGGGCCCGAACGGATCTGGCAAGACTACTTTGATCAATGTTATTGGTGGTTTGTACAAGCCTGATTCGGGCAAGGTGCTCTTTCGCGGAAAGGACATCACCGGTCTAGCTCCGCACAAGATATACAGGATGGGTCTGGCGCGAACCTTTCAAATTCCCGCTCTGTTTTTACAACTAACTGTTCTTGAAAATGTGATGGTAGCACGAAAGGACAACCCTGGCGAAAATTTTACTCGTTCGATTATCAAGAGATACTGGAGAGATGAGGAGGAGAAAACAGCGGAGCGCGCTTTTGAAATCTTGGCAATGGTCGGTTTGTCTCACATGTGGGACAAGTCCGCGTCCGTACTCAGTGGCGGCCAGCTGAAACTCTTGGAGATAGGAAGAGCATTGATGAGCAATGCAAACACAGTGTTGTTAGACGAACCGATCTCAGGCGTGAATCCGACTCTTGCCCATGAAATATTTTCTACGCTGGTCAGACTCAGAGACAACTATGGCATGACATTTCTCATAATTGAACACAGGCTCGACATCGCGTTGAGTTACGTTGACTCGGTGATTGCAATGGCGTATGGAAAATTCTTGGTTTCTGGAACAGCGCAGGAAGTCACCTCCGACAAAAGAGTGATAGAAGCTTATCTAGGCGGCTAGAAGAAGGTTCGCTTTAATCTTGTTGTCGGTTCAGAACGTGTCAGCTGGCTACGGTAAACTGCATATCCTATCCAACGTTTCGATAGCAGCTGCTGAAAAACAAGTTACAGTCATAGTCGGTCCGAATGGATCAGGAAAGAGCACTCTCCTCAAGACAATAGCTGGTTTGACGACAATTTATGACGGTGCGGTTTTTCTTGGAGCAGACAAAATTTCTGGGCTCCCTGCGCACGAGATTGTGAAAAGAGGTCTTGCATATCTCCCCCAGACAGAGAGCGTTTTCACACAACTTACTGTTACAGAGAATTTCAAAATGGCAGGTTATACCGTGTCGAAGGAAGAATTTGATTCGAGATTGAAAGGCGGATTGGACATGTTTCCCCAGTTGTCAAAATATCTGAATTCCAAAGTTCAGAACCTCAGCGGTGGAGAAAGGCAAATGGTGGCCATGACCATGGCCCTGATAAGAAAACCAAATGTGATTATGCTGGACGAACCCACTGCCAACCTCTCTCCCAAGCTCGC
>JAKAPU010000102.1 GCA_021806865.1 archaeon | reverse complement strand
CACGCTTGGTTTCGATTTTGGATCGTCGAGATCCCCAAAAATTCTGCAGCCAGTCGGGCAGGTGACAACGCAAGCAGGTTCCATTCCCTTGTCCAGCCTGGGGGCGCAGAAATTGCATTTCATCGCCACAGGTAGCTTGATTCTCTGTGAAAATTGATACGTTTCGAGCTCTGTAGGTTCATCAAAGTATTTCATTGATTTTTCCTCTGGATAATAAATAGCACCATATGGACAAGCTGACACGCAAGCCTGAGCACCACAACATTTGTCCTCATCAACAAAGACGATTCCATCCTTTCTCTTCTTTATTGCGTGGCTGGGGCAAGCCTTCATGCAAGGAGGATCCTCACAATGGTTACACAGGATCGGAAGGAAGAATTTCTTCGTCTTTGGAAACTTACCGTACTCTCTGCTGAACACGCGCGCGAACATTACGTTAGGCGGAGTCCCTTGTTCTTGCTTGCAGGCAATGGTACACGCGTCACATCCGATACATCTCTTCAGATCGATCAGCATTCCAAGTCTTGTCATATCTGCTACTCTCCTCTTTTATCCGCCAGCTGGTATTTGCACAAGATGAATGACTACGACATTGGAAGAGTCTGGTATCTCCTTCTTTTCTAATTCTTCGCACCTGAGAAGCTCACCGTCTAGAGCTATGGCATAGCCGTGAGCGAACGAACCATCTTGGTTTACTATTTCATCGTATAGCGACTTTCCACCAGACGAAACAGATCGTAACAGTTCTGCGGTGGTCTTTCCATCAAATTCGATTTCAGTTATTCTATCTGCGAGCAATTCAGATCTCTGACCCACAGCGTAGATCTTTACCTTGTGCGTAAGCGTGAGCACCTAGTGTATTGCCTCTACTTTGACGCGCACTGCAGTCTCATAACTGGCTGAAACAGCGTCCACTTGTCTGAGCTCTGGCGTCAGAAGTTCATTGAACATCGGGGTTGATGCAACTTTGTACTTGCCCTTGATGTGTGGCCTTCCTGCCTGACTTACCATCACAGCTTCAGGATGAATGCCTTCTGTGAGCCAAGCAACTCCTTCGACTGAAGCGTACTTCGACGTGATTCTGATTCTGTCACCAGTCTTGATTCCTTTCTTGGTGGCTGTTTCGGAGTTTATCCAAACAGACGAAATATCTGGCCTGTTTCGAGCGACCTCTACAACCCAAGGAACATTAGCCAAGTCTTCAAACGTTGTCTGAGCTGTCTTGAAATAACTAGCAATCAAATCATACTCTTTGAGATCCTCTGTGTGAATAAAACTCGGCTTGAAGCTTGGGAGAGGTTGGTAGTCTTCAAAGTTCCATGTCTTCATCCAGTACGTACCAACCTTTGACATATTCTCCTTCAGATCCTCTCCCGCCTTCTTCACAAAGTCCATGTAAAAGGGAAGCCTAAGCCCTCTGTAGGGAAAGTATAGCTCGCTTGGCTTCTTCAGACGCATGCTTGTCCCATTCTTCTTGAACCACTCCAAATTGCGTTCCTCGCCATAGAAAGCGGCGGCGAATCTGCCCATTATCTCTTCGCAGGCGTACTTCTTGTTTTTCTCCAGTAAATATTTTGGATTCTTCCAAAGACCAAGGAACCCGTTTAGGGTGTCATTCCACTTGTCCAATATCCCAATTCTTTCAGATAGCTCCGTGATGATGTCAGTTCCATCCATCGTCTCTGGAGGAGGCTTTACCACTGGCTGCCTAAGAGTGTGCCCAGTTACAAATGGTGCTTCGCATACGTAGAGACTCCAGCTTTCGAGGTAGGTCCTGTCAGGGAGAACAATGTCGGAGAACATCGTGGTCTCACTGACTGCCTGAATATCGATGGTGGCCATGAAGTCGATCATTTGTACGGCTTTTAGGGCCTTGCTAGTGCCCGGCATGTTCCACATAGGGTTTGAGTAAAAAACGAAGATACCCTCTGGCTTTTCTAAACCAAACTTGTCATGATTTATCACAACTTCTGGAGTCAGTTCGCCAGGTTCTAGCCCCACTGGAAAGTATTCAGTCAGCTGGTACCTATCTGGTGGATACTTGAATTGAATCGGAGGTCTCAACTCGTAGAGCCATGGTTTCAAGACTCCATTCTCTCCGGCTTCTATCTTATTTAGAGAACAGTCCCCCTTCCAGTCGACAGGGCTCCACCCCAAGGGAACTCCCAAGTGGCCGCCCGGCATGTCGATGTTGCCGAGCATGACATTAATCATCTTGTAAGCAAAATTATCCATGAAACTGTGATTGTGAGCGTGAGCGCCCCTGTACCACTGAACGGCTGCCGGACGCAGGTTGTAGGTCTGGCCGTCAAGTTCAATGGTTGAGCCGATTCGCGCGGCTTGGGCTAATTCCTTCGCTACGCGGCGTATCGTCTCCGTTGGAATCGTTGTAGTTTCCGAGATCTTCTCCGGAACATAAGATTCGAGCTGCTCCTTGAAAATTTGAAAGGCTGGCCTGCAGCTGACCCCGGACGTTTTGTAGTTTCCGGTTAGGGCGTAGTCCTTAATCGTTGCGTCGTCGTAAGCTTTTGGAGTCTTATCGACGCTGTCCCAGACCTGTGCCTTGCCTTTCTCGTCTTTGACTACGTAGCCGTCTGGGCCAATAAGATAGGGAGCGTTCGTATTCTTCTTCAAGTACTCCTTGTCGAAACGGTCGAGCTCGTGCACCATCACGTGCATTAGCGACATTACAAAAGCACAATCTGTGCCGATTCTGATCGGAATCCATTCATCAGCCTTGGCCGCCGCAGCTCCGAGCCTCGGTTCAACAACGACAAGTTTCATTCCACGCATCCTTGCGTCTGCGACTCTCTTTGCTGTGCCAGAGAGATGCAGGTGGGCCTCGAAACCGTCGCCTGAGCCCAATTGTAGCAGATAGTTGCAATAGTTGTAATCCGGAATAGTTGCAAAGGTTCCTTGAAATGCACCGTTCACGGGATGGTATCCACCACCGCAGGAAGTTCCCAGTGTGGAGAAGAAGTTGAAAGTTCCAAAAGCGCCTGCCGGCCATGCCCACGTCCAATACCTTTGAAAATCGCCAAATGAGCATAGAAGCTTTCGGGGATCCTTCTTGTGAATTGCTTTGAGTTTCTCTGCGACGATATCAAGGGCCTGTTCCATTGAGATCTCCTTCCATTTTGGATCAGCATCCCAATGCTTCTCAGGATTAGTTCGCATGAGCGGCCTCGTGATTCTGTTTTTATCATAATGACGCGAAAGGCCCGTGTTCCCTCTCGGACACAACTTGCCGAGGTTGTCAGGATTGTCAGGATCTGGATCTATTTTGATTGCTACACCGTTGACTACATGAACTTGGATTCCGCATCCATGAAGGCACATCCTACACATGCTATGAATCCATTCATCCTGGAGTGACCTAGTACTCTGCAATTTAGAATGAAACCTCATGCCTCACGATGATCTGGTCCAGAGGCGCAGTGGAATGGGAATCTCAAGAACTATCGCGTTTCTGGGGCATTCGCTAACGCACAGGTCGCAAAGAAAGCATTCATCTGGATATGTCACAACAGGAATCTTCTTTTTGTCAAAACTGCCGAAGTAAACATCAGTTGGACAAATTTCGACGCAACGCCCGCAAGGTACACATTTCTCTTGACAAATTTTCGCAGGCATGAATACTCATCTCATCATACTTTATGGGTCGATAGGTTTCGAATATACTTTAGTCGTCGTACCTTCCTTGCGAACTATTAAGAATTTCCTAAATTCCTTATTGTTAGGCTCAGGATAGTCCGAGCGAATGTGTCCGAGCCTTGGTCTGCTTTCTCTTCTTTCCCTTGCCGCCGCAATAGATGCTTCTGCAGTGTCGATCAAATTGAGTACCTGGACACAGTGCATGAGTTCATGAAAGTTTTCGGCCTTCATTCTTGCTCGCGCTTGCTCTTTCAGCTCAGATACGAGTTGAAGGGCCGTCGTGAGAGAGTCCTCTGACATCTGCGGACCTAAGTGATAGTTCATGATATTCTGCAATGAAAGCAAGATGTCTTTCCAAGAGGCGGAGCCAGTCTTTGATTCGAGAATAGTAAGCAAAGTGTGGAATCTCTCATTGATTGCTGCCTCATCATATTGCATCAAAGATCTTTGCTTTGAATACTCTGCTGCAGATTCTCCTGCAATCCAACCTTGTACTGCGGCGCCCTTTGCAACATTTCTTATTGTTCCACCAGTCTCTTCTCCTGCGGCAAACACGCCAGGCATAGATGTTTCACATCGCTCGTTGATAGATATTCCTGAAAGTCCTTGAGCTAGTATTGGTTCGTATGTACCAAATTGAATCTGAGTCTTGCGGAGGTCGATGTGTTCAGCATCCCAGTAATCAACCATCGCCCTAGCTCCTTCGCTATACATGTTTTGCCGCGTTATCTCAATCTGTTCGTCATTGCTTCCACTACAATCAAGAAAGATCGGACCTTTTCCTTTCTCGATCGTGTCCACCATTGCACGAACATTGTACGAGATGCTCGGATCAAGTGGTTCGCGCTTAGCATCAAGAAATTTGCTTCCCAGAAACGACGCGCCACGTGTGCCGCGTTCAAACGGCAGTGGCCCTACTCTGATGAATCTCCATTCCATGCCGACGAGCTCGATACCAGCTCTAAACGCCATCGCTCTACCATCTCCAGTTTGGTTTGGAAATATCGTGTTGAATAGTAAACCAGCAGGGTTCTTGTATAGCCAATTTGTCATGCCAGTAGCGAGAATCACAGATTTGCTTTGAACAAAAACCATTCTTTCCTCTCTAGTCGAAAAAGCTACTACTCCTAGCAAACCAGCAGAACCAATGACAAGATCGAATGCCATTGTTCGATTGATTATTCTTGCGCCCTTCTTTCTCAGTTCACGCGTAAGCTTCTCCTTCATGCCTTCTCCTTCAATTGCTATCCAGAATGGCGCTGCTTTCTCTTCCTTTCGTACGGTCCTCAGATTTCCATTCTCATCTCTCATTCTGACGCCGAGTTTTTCAAGATCTTCGAGCCTTCTTGCGCTGTTTGCTGCAATCACAGTCTGAAGAGATCTACTGGCGAATCCGTCAACAGAAGCTATTTGTTCATCTACCATGTCCTCGATTGAGCAGCCCAGTGGTTCATGTACTTCAGGAACATAAGCCAGTACGTCATCTACACCGCCCCAAGCGCCACCGCTGCTGCGAGTGTCTGCCTTATCGAGTAAGATAACGCTCGCGCCCTTGTCCCTTGCACGAATAGCTGCAAAGCAGCCAGCGATTCCACCCCCTATGACGACAACATCGCACGCGAATCTATCATATTTCAAGAAGAAACAAAAATCTGGTAAATATCTCATATGTATAATCTTGTAGCAAGCAAATGCACTCTGTTGCACGAAATGATAGGCGTGATTTCACAGCAATCATTTTTCGTCGAGATGCTCAAAAATTCCTGAATATGGACGACCGGCCAGCTTCACATTGGCCACAGTTAGACGTTGGCCGTTATTTGTTCAAGAGTTTTTCCTTGAGTTTCGAAGATGCGACTGAAGGCAAACACACAGATTTGCGCAACAAAGGGAATTGCAAATAGACCTATGACGTACTGCACACCTACATACTGAATCCCTATTGGAATGGAAAAGACGATGGCAACTTGGATTGCACGGTATGCACCATTGCAGAAACCCTGTGCTGTGCCGCGCAGACGAGTCGGAAACAATTCAGTAGGAAAAGTCCAAATCAATACTGCAGAAGTGGCGACGAAGAACGCGGCAAGTAGATACAGCAAAGAGGATAAACCTCCTAATCCAAAACCGAATAGGCCAAACAAGCCATACAACAATGCGGAACCTCCTCCTGAAATGTATCCCCATTTTCTACGAGATATTCTATCCATAAATGCGAATGATGCAAGTACGCCAAGGAGATCAGCTACATACACAACAAATGAAAACTGCAATGACATCTTTGTAGAGAAGAGCCCACCATACGCCAAGATGTACGGGACTGCATAGGTGATAGCTGGCGCAGCAATCCCATTCAATACAGCAACTAGGGCAGCTAATAATGCTGGTTTACGGAGAACGGATGAAAATATCTCTCGATGAAGTGTTTTGTGAGAAGTTTCAATCTGCAGTGGCACCTCAATTCCGAGCATTAAGCTTGCTCGTTGCGCTCCATCAAGATCGCCATGGTTTACCAACCACCGAGGAGATTCAGGAATGAATTGCCGCCCAATCAGTACGATTGCTGCAGGTATGGCGGCAAGACCGAACATCCATCTCCATGCACTTAGTCCAACCCCTGACAAAGCAAGTCCTATTAGAGCAGATGTTATGAAGCCCAGAATCCATAAGACATTGGGCAGACCGCCAGAAAAACGACCACGCGTTTTTGCTGGTGCAATTTCAGCCAAATAAGCCGTAGTTGGGGGAATATCAAGCCCAACCGCAAATCCAATGAAGAACCTTGCAACGAATAACTCGGTGACATTAGTCACTAGTGAAGATAAGATGGCAAATCCCACAAAAACAACGAGATTGAACATGAAAATTGTCCGTCGACCCCACCGATCGGTCAAACTACCAAAGAAGAGTAATGCAATAGCAGCGCCTAACAATGATGACGCCGAAAGAAGTCCCACTACTGCAGGGGTCAAATTGAAAGCTGGCTTCAAGTATAGGATGGCTGCACCGACTACTGCAAGGTCGTAACCATCGACAAATTCTCCAAAGGAAGTCAAAAGAGCAGCGGGCCAAAACATGACACGTGCATTTTTGGCGGGCAATTTGTTTCCCTAACTCCTTCTTGGCAACCCCATACTCAGGCCTATGTCATCAGTTATGAATAACTGATTAATTACAGATGCAAACGTTGGTTTTACATTTTGAGGAGTTACTGGAACAAACTGTGTAGTGTAGTACTGGCTGACCGGCAAAATGTTGCTGGTAATATTCAAGCTAATCATTAGATTCCTGACGTAATTCATAGACTGAATTGCATCGGCAGTGAATTGTCCACTACTCGAAAAGTTACCTGAACTAAAGAATGCTTGCTTCACAATCTGTGTTGCTACAGACGCAGGAACACTCATGTATTGCTCAGTCATCTGAACTGCGAATGACTCGTTTGACTTCATGTATGCTACCGCGTTGTACCAGCCCTGGAGAACCTTCTTCACAAGGTCTGGGTGATTGGTTATCATGCTATTTGATGCATACATAGTCTCCGTAATCCATGACGGAAGCAAGCTACTCATGAATATGAGTATTCTGCCTGCTCCCTTGTTTTCGAGCGCATATCCTTGGTCATACGTCCAGAAGAATCCTTGAGTGTGATTCGTGGTTAGGGCAGCAAGTTGTGCCTGAAATCCACCCAGCGCCAACTCATGCAGATCCGTGCCAATTGTGAAATTGTATTGCTTTGCAAGTACGTGGAACATGATGTCTGTCAAACTGCCCAAGGAAGTGACACCGATAGTCGCACCTTTCAGCTGGTTGGGGCTTGTGTACTTTGAATTGTTAGCAACTATCAAAACCATGTCTGCTTGTTGAAGATTGACACCAACGCTCTTGAAAGGGGCGCCGTTCGTTGCGGCGATCAACCCCCTTCCAGACCAGTACTTCCAAAATCGATCTGGCCAGCAGCAACTGCTTTCATTTGAGCAGGGTCGCCTTGGAATGGTACAATGGTCACGTTCAATCCTTGCTGCTTCCAAAAACCTCCATGCAACGCCGCATATGCAGGGATGAACTCTTCAGAGATTGCAACCGAAGTTCCGAATTGGATGTTTTCAAGCTGCTTGTTTGAGCTTTGATTTCCAAAATAGAAGTAGACGCCGACAACTGCTGCTACTACGATTATAATGACGACGATTGTTGCGGTGATTGCTTTAGGCACGCGCGCTTCCCGCTCGCTCGTTAATATAAAACCTGTGATTGCAAACATTTGCAACTATTTGCTTCGATTGGAATCGACGAAGTACCGCGAGCTTTCGTCCCGCTTCAGTATACCACGTGCCGTCAGGTTTCCCCACGCGTGCAAAATAGATTTGTAAGAGTGATTAGAAAAGGCCAGCATTACATCGTAAAAGAAGAGGGGTTCATGCTTCAACCTCTTCTCAATTGCAGATTCTATTTCTGACTCATGTTCTTCCTTGCTCTCAACCTTGGTCTTTGCCCATTTCGGCACTCTCGATATGTCAAAATTGAAGGGAGGTAATCCGAACCTGTCAAAGGGAATCGTAGCGTCTATTCCTAACTTTGACGTGGATGCATATTTTGCACTCTTGTTCAGAGAAGGATCGGCTGACGATGGAACCCTCATACCATCCAGAACAATTATCTTATCACGCGGCTGAACTCGGTAGCTCATTGCCCAATAGACCATTTCATCATCGTAAACATCAATGTCGTGATCGACGACAACCGCGATCTTTGGGAAATTTTGATTGGATGCGGAAAGGAGAACATAGAGTGCATTTTTAGAATCACCCATTGCCCATTGTTTTATCGAAGCAATAGCCCAAGATCCATTTGTGCTTTGAACCAACCTGAGAGCTCTTACATCAATATTCGCACTTCGAAGAGCGTTCCAGAGTGTTACTGAAATGGAAGGAATTAGCACGTTGAAATCAGTCCACCCCATGCGTGGTCCACCATGAGTCGCGGTCTGGAACACGGCCCTTGTTCGGTGAGTAATAGCCTTCACACTGACGATTGGATTTTTTTTCATCCCACTGTACGTTGCTGTAAACTCCCCATAAGGGCCCTCGTCGTACGTCCAACCACTAGGCCGCATTTCGCATTCCAGCACAAATTCGGCTTGAGCAGGGACTTCCACATCGATTGTCTTGCATTTGACTAGTTCTAGAGGTTGACCCCTTAAGCCACCGATCGTTTCAGCTTCGTCTTCGTCTGGAGGCCTCGTTGAAACTGCGCCGAGCATGTCCAGAGCGTGTAGTCCTACAACGCACGCAACTTCCAACGGCTTGCCTCTGTCGACAGCTTTCTGGTAGAATCTTCTGAGTTTGTGCGGCGCTGTGATGTTTATTCCTGTTTGATTTTTCGATCTATACATCAATCTGTAGATTCCGAAATTCCTGATTTGAGTTTCTGGATCTTTAGCAACCAAAACGGCTGCAGAAATGTAGGGAGCACCATCATACTCATGCTGCAGGTGGATGGGAAGGTCTGCGATGTCCACTTCGTCGCCAATCTTCACTACTTCTTGGCATGGGCCTTTTTGCACTATACGCGGCTCAACTTTGACATCCAGCCGCTTCTTATACTCTTGGAGCATTTGTCTTTCTTCGCAGCCTAAAGCGAGTGAGAGCATTCGAGTATTCGAAACGCAGTTTCCTACAAGTGAGAATTCATAATCCTTGATCTTTGAGAAGTATGTCGCAAACCTGTGATTCTCATTAATTATCTCTGCAGCTTCTCGAATGTCGATCTCGCGGTCAACAGTCTTCATCATACCCTGCCCCCGGAGCGAAGTCATCCAGCTCCTGAGATCAAGCATGCATTGGTTCATCTTTTCATCCAGCACGATGTTTCCATGCCGCAAAGTCAGATGCTGCTCTTGTATGTATCTTTTCCAAAAGCATTGTAACTATTGCCGATGTCGGCTTGGCCCGATCTGTAGACATTC
>JAKAPU010000005.1 GCA_021806865.1 archaeon | reverse complement strand
ACGGGTCGCCCGGTCGCTTTTGAGAAAATGCATGCCAAGACGTGCTCTGGATTCGATTGCGCTCCCTTCGTTCCGAACCCTCCGCCGACATCCATCACTCTGACTCGAAACTTTTCTTCTGGCAGACCAAGTTCTGCCGAGAGCTGGGTTCTCAAACGCTGAACTGACTGCACGGTGGCGTGCACCTCATACATGTCTGCCTTCGTATCATAGATTGCTACCGTAGCTCGAGGTTCTATCGGCGTGCCTGCTTGTCTTGCTATGCCAATTCTCGTTGAAACCACAAACGGGGCCGAGGTTATTGCCGACTGTGCATTGCCTCTTTTGACCTCGCTCGAACTGGAGATGTTGTTCTCCCAGCCGTCGAAAAGGATCGCCTCACTTCCTTTGGCCTCTTCGATCGTTATGACAGCTGGAAGCGCTTCGTACTCCACAACCACCTCATCGATGAGATCTTCCAGCGCGTTCTTGCTCTTCGCAAGTATTGCGACAACCGCCTCACCCACGAATCTGACTCTATCGACTGCAAGATGATAACGCGGTGCTGGCCTCTGAGACGGAAACATAGTGAGAGGATTCCCAGCTTAAGGAGGTCCTCTCCAGTCAGCGATCCCACGAAATCAGACGATTTCATTGCTCTTGAGAGATCAATCCGCTTAATTCGAGCGTGAGCGTACGGGCTGCGGACAAGTCCCAAGTAAAGTTGACCTTCAAACTGTAGGTCATCGACAAACCTTCCTTTGCCTGTAACAAGTCGTCTATCTTCTTTTCTGCCGGTTGGATTGCTTTGGCTGGCCAAATGCATCGATGGTCCAGTCTCACTTAGTTCGATTTGATTAGCGTAGCGGATAGTGAGTGCAATCACGTGAATTACGTCTCGATCACTAAGTGAATTCTGACTTTAGAAGGAAGTCATAGCACAAGATAAATTGTGGTTTACGAAGATCGTATGTTGAGACCTGATGCAAGATGATCTGGGCTCTTTTCTGAGAGATTTTCTAGAGCCGTGGTACATCTCGCTGGAAAACCCAGTGCAAAGCCAGGCGAAGACTCTTGAGACTCTGATCAAAGAATATTCAAAAACCGAGTACGGACGAAAGTTCCTCTCCCGAGGACATTCTATTGATGATTTCAGGACCACTTTTCCGATTGCAAAATACGAAGATCTTGTTCCATACATTCGAAGAGTGGGAACAGGCGAACAGGGTGTCCTGTTTTCCGAGCCAGTAACTGGTTGGGTCATGACACGTGGCACGACAGGTATCCCAAAAGTGATACCTATTACAGAGACTCACCTCTCTCAGGTCTTCACAAATGGTGCTAGAGCAATAACGAACTTTGCTCTGAAGACTGATCCTCAGGTACTAGCTGCAAAAGTGCTGAATCTAAATTTTCCATCTCTGGTCGGTGAGATTCACACACAATCCGGGAAAATGTCCTACGGCTATAGTTCAGGAACATATGCAAAACTCTTTCCTTCGTTTGGTGAAACTGGTCTTATGCCCATCCAAGAAGACATTGATTCCCTTGGTAGCGGGATTTCAAAGAGGGATTGGGAAGAGCGATTCGAGCTAGTGTATGAAAAGGCAAGAGGTGCGAGTATAGGTAGCGTGATGGGTGTTACTCCTGTTATACTCGAGTTTGCTTACTATCTGAAGAAAAAGCATGGGTTGTTTCCCAAAGATCTTTGGAAGATGAAGGCACTGTTTTGCACAAGCGTCGCAAAAATCCACTCAAAATACTCTCCGGTTCTTCGACACGTTTATGGCGATGCCCCGGTAGTCGAAATGTATTCGGCAACGGAGGGTGTGTTCGGGCAGCAATTCGATGATTTGCCCTACATCCGACCAAACTACGATACATACTTCTTCGAAGTCAGGACATCTCGAGAAGTGAAACCCCTGAGTGAGCTGAAACAACGTGAATGGGGATCGATTGTTATATCTTCTGTTCTGTTCCCTAGATACGAAATAGGCGATCTTGTGGAGGCTTTGGGCAAGGGCTGCTTCAGGATATTTGGGCGTGCGAGAAAGAGAACAGTCTTAGAGCATTGGCTGTACAACTTGATTGCGCTGAGATTTGTTTAGGGTGTCGGAGTTCTCCTTCTTGCAGTTAAAGAGGATAACATGATCAAAATGCCGAGCACGACGAAGATTAAGGGCCAGAAACTCAAATTCCAGCTAGTGACCGAACCCAGCCCGATCAGTATCAAAACAGCCCCGCCGATGATGGGTCCGAAGTAGGCTCTTCGGTTCATCACGTAACCTACTAGTCCCTGAGCGACAAGGATCACGCCAATACCGGTGATGAAATACGCCCACCAGGCGTCGGATGGAATATAGTTGCTCTGTTGCAAAAAGAAGGTGACTCCCAGCCAAATCAGTATGAGGCCGCCGATGATAGGTCCGATAAGGCTGCCTCGTCTTCCCCTTTCTTGTTTCTCACCCTTCTCCTGTTTTTCCTGTTTCTCGCGCCGATACTCTCTTCCGCGATAGACAGGTGGAGGGGCACTAGCAGCGTGAGCCACGCCAACGCGTGCTCCGCATTTCGCGCAGTACGCAGCACCGGGAATCAACGACGCGCCGCAGCTAGAGCAGTAAGTATTATCTTGTGACACGATTTGATGTAACCTTGCTCGGCGATTTAAGCAATGTAGTCTATTATTAGACTTGATGATCGTGTTTCCTGCTTTATATGACTGAATCGCGTATTGACTTTGACCTTGCCCAACTTCCCCGTACTGAGAGTGGTTTCTGGTGTGGTCTTCGTCCTGGCCGGTCTGGTTGCTTACTTTCGTATAAACATCGGTGTTTTGGGTTTGATTTTCATCGTAGCTGGCGGCGGCATAATCGCTCTAACCCTTCTTGGTCACAAAGCTCAAGGAGGGGATGTTGCTCTTTTCATAATCTCCGTGCTAGTACTTGCGGTAGCGGGCACAAACTTTGTTCCAATAGGTACAAGCCAAGTCAATTACTCCGGACAGCGGTCAGCGATTTCAGTGAATCGAATCGATGTCTCAGCTTCGACTAGTATTGGCAGCGTCGAGTTGTTATTTTCAACTAATTCGAGTTTAGGTTACGAAGTCAGTTTCATCCGAACTAGTTTCTTAGGTTTCTTTCCATTCGCAGGATACAATTACACTTTCAACGATAGAACTAGCAACGGAGTGCTACATCTCAACGCATCCGCGGCGGCTGCTGACATCAGAATCACGATTGGCGTAGGTTATCTCACAAATATCGATCTCTCATCCGCAACAGGAAGTGTTAGCCTCTCGGCGCCCTATAATCAATCATTTGGCGCAGTCTCACTCTCATCGAATACGGGAAGCGTTGATGCGAATATGGTTGCGAGAAACATATCGAGTCTGTCAATGAATACAAACACTGGAAGCGTGGATCTCACGACTGCCTACTTTAGTGCCTCAGGCCCCAGGATTCCAGTAAGGCTGAGTGCGAATACTGGTAGCGTCTCAATCAGCATGAGGATACCTGCATCAAACGCATTAGCACTAAACGCAACGACTTCTTTGGGTAGCATTAGCCACAATTTGCCTGGATTCACACTTACGCAGTCTACGAACAGGCTGCTTCTAGCCTCTACAGGTAACGTAGAAACGGCAAGCAATTCATTCGTAGTATCTGCATCAACCGATACTGGTTCCGTCTCGGTTCAAATCCAGAAAATCAGCTAGTTTTCACATGTGCCGGACGTGAAGCATCCCACATAGAACAGGTCTGTTTATCACTTTTGAGAAACGCCTTCCGTAGATAAATACGTGTTTGACGTTTGATAACCAGATATCGATGCAACGCGGCAAAGCAAGGAGACTCGCGTCCAACGTAAACGAACCTGTTTCCAGATACACTCAGCCGCCCCTTGTCGTGGAAGCTGATGATTCGGTAGTTGACGCGGCGAGATTAATGCGGGATAAGCAGGCGGGGAGCATAATCGTCGCGGAAGAGAAGACAAGAAAGCCACTGGGAATACTTACCGAGTGGGATCTTCTAAGCAGAGTAATTGCTGAAGGAAAGAATGCAGCAAGGACACGTGTGCGCGAAGTGATGTCTGCCCCATTGGTCAAGATTAATGCAGATGCCAAGGTTGGCGATGCTCTAAGAATAATGATTAATCGAGGCATAAGAAGAATTGCCGTGATGGAGAGTGGCTTGCTCATAGGTACGGTGACCCAGACTCAAATTGTAGGAAACAGAAGAAGATCTTCAGCCACGCTTCCGTTAGTGGAGCCAATCAAAGGCCACCAGTGCCCTTACTGTAATCTGACTTTCAATACAAGAAGGAAACTCTCAGAGCATCTGGATACAGTCCATATTGAAACTCTGATGATGGAGCAGGCTGCGAGAGAAGAAGAATAGACGTTCACAATCCTCTCGAACTACATTTAAAGACGAGAAGGCAGTCTTCCACCAGTCTTGACTTGAAATCAGAGAAAGAAGATATCGTGATTTCGAAAGTACTGGTTGCAGTTGATGGTTCAGAGAATTCGATTAAAGCTGCGCGGGTGGCCGCTGAAATTGCGAAGAATACCGCGTCTGAGCTCACAATTCTCCATGTCATGACGATTCCATATTCCGCATTCTCGGGAGATGTACCACTTCCTTTGGACGACATGGAGCGCGAAGCAAGGAAGGCCGGAGAAGAATATTTATCGAAAGCGATAAGCGCAATTAAGGACAAGAAGATCAGGGTCAATACAGCGATAACAGAAAGCTATGATTCACCTGTTAGAGGAATCACCGAATACGCAAAGAAGAACAACTTCGACCTCATAGTTGTTGGCACCCGAGGTCTAGGAGGATTCAAAAGACTGGTCCTTGGCAGTGTGGCGAGCGGCGTTGTACACTATGCTCATTGCTCAGTCACGGTCGTAAGATAGGGTGCACCACACAATTGGCTAAACATTAGGTCAGTATCTCGTAGTTTTTGGCTCTGCAATATCAACAATGATAATCGTGTTCTCGCTTTAATTAAGCGAAAAGGCCCAACGATTTCGTGGCCGCGGTTGAATGAGATACTCATTGCTGTCGATGGGTCAAAGAAGTCCAAGAAAGTAGTAGAGGCCGGTTGCGATCTTGCAAAGAGTCTTTCTGCAGAAATAATGCTAGTTTGTGTAGGAAAACTTCCGGAAACTGGTCCAAATGGGTTGGTGGAGTTTTCCAGAACAGAGCGCTTTCCGGATGCGTACGCCCTATATCTACAGCAGCTGAGTACTCAAATAACTGACGAGCTAACAAAATGCGTCGAAGAGAAAGGAATGAAGTGCAAGGCAGTAAATAAGACCGGCAACCCTGCGAAAGTGATACTTGATCTAGCGAGTAAGAACAAGGTTCAGATGATAGTGGTAGGACTCACGGGCTTGCACGGGCTGGGACGAATGAGGTCTCTCGGAAGTGTTTCTCGACGAGTAGTGGAAAACGCCAAGTGCCCTGTCGTCGTGGTGCCAGTTTAAGCTCAGAAAATTGGAGCTTGGAGTCTCGCTATCTGTGCAGAGACATTGTTCACATAATCCTCCAGTCTGCGGAGAATTGTCTTTGAAGTCACTGCTCCGATAATCTTACCATCCTGCACTACTAGTACGCGCCTAATACCTTTTTCCGCCATGAGCTTTGCGACATGGTCTATACCGTCGTTTGCCTTAACCGTGACAAGATTCTTGCTCATTATGTCGCTGAGCTTAACCGATTCGGGCGCTTTCCCCTCTGCCATGATTTCTGACAGAAAATCCCATTCAGTGACTACGCCCTCGGGCTTTCCTTCGTCGGACACAACCACAACAAATCCTCGATGGCTCTTTTTCATCTGTTTGGCCGCTTCAAGAGCTTTCACATCTCGAGCCATTGACAGAAATTCGGCCTCAGCGATATCTTTTGCGAAAAGAACCATCTAACTCAACTCGACCTCGATCCGCGGAGAATTGAAGCTATCGCGGCTACCATGCTTAACGACGCCATGAATAGAAATATTTTGTGCATTGCCACCACAAAGAGTGTGGGATTGATAGAACCAGACGTTACGGGGAGCCCGGCGAATACTGCCTGAAGCGTTGCAAGAGGCATGCTGGTCGCCATGATTGCAAACGCTATGCCAAGGCTGAGAAGTGAGCCGGAGTTCAATAGAGTGGAGGACATCCCTGACGCGATGCCCCGGCGCGCAACCGGTACAGAGTTCATAATCGCAGCCACGTTGGGCGAAAAGAATAATCCGCCTCCTACGCCTGTCGCAATCATGGGAAGCACGAAGAGGTTGTATGGAGCGTTAACCGGAAGAAGTGAAAACCATACGAAGGAGATTGCGGAGAGTAACATCCCCCCTGTAGTGAACCTTCTCGACCCGTACCTGTCAGACAAATAGCCGCTTATCGGGCCGACGACCACGAATGCAAGAGAAAAAGGGATCAGCATCAGGCCAGCTGTTAGCGCATCCAGCAAAAGGACTCCTTGGAAATAGAAGACTATCACAAAGGAAACCGCTCCTCTGGAAATGGAAGCAAGCAAATTGCTCAGGATTCCCGCGCTGAATTCTCTGATTCTGAAAAGTTGAAGATCCATCATTGGAGACCTAATCCTTCCCTCGGCGAAGACAAACATGCAAAGTAGGATCATGCCAACAGCGATCATTCCAAGGTCTGAGCTCGCCCAGCCTGACACTGAACCGAAGACCAGTCCAAGCAGGATCAGAGTCAGTCCAACACCGAAGAGAGCCATGCCTGTAAGATCCGGTTTCTCGCGATTTGTGACCAGGCTCAACTCCTCTAGATTCACATATGCCCAGATTGTTGCAAATGAGCCAACGGGCAAGTTTATCCAAAAAATTGACTGCCACCCGAGAGTCGCTGTAAGTATCCCGCCAAGCACTAGGCCCATGACAGAGCCTGCAATTCCTCCGACCTGGTTGATTCCCAGCGCCTTTCCGCGCTCGGTAGGCGGAAAGGCGTCAGTAATTATTGCTGTGCCATTTGCGAATATTAGAGCTCCACCGACACCTTGCACGAGTCTGAAAATTACCAAAGATGTCCCGTTGAACGATATGCTGCAGAGCCCTGAACCAATCGTGAACACGGCAAAACCGAACGTGTATAATTTGATTCTGCCATAAATATCAGCGAGCCTTCCTATTGCCAGAAGGATTGTGGCAATAATCAGTGTATAGCCCATGATTATCCAAATGGCATCCGTCGTCGGAGTATCCGGAAGATTCCGAATAATAGTTGGCAGGGAGATCAACACAATATTTGCGTCGAGCAATGCCATGAAGCTCGCGATGGATGTGTTGATCAGAACGAAGTATTTGTATTGCAAATAGTTGCGAAGATTAGGAGAAATTCAGGAAGCCAATAAGGGTTTAGAGCTGTGTCATGATAATCATATTGAGCTACTTTCGCAGGTGAAGAAAATCTTGAGAGATTCGCAAGCGAGGAGACTAGTTAGTGTATGGAGCTCCTTCTGGTTCGACCTAATTGAATGACAAGGTCCATCTTTTCTGCTAGGCAATCCAACTCGATCGACTCGTGCAACGAGATTCCAGATCCTTTGTCGTCTATAAGCAATTTTCCCTTGTATCCATTTGCGACAAATGTCTCTGACCTCCCTGCCAAACGCATGAGCAGTGTGGCTCGGCCAGAATGCAAATACAGTGTTACGTCGTTCAAGAATACGATCTTTGCATGCGCTATTTTCAGAAGTCTATCAATCTGCTCTTTGTTCTTCTTGGCCAGCATCAATACTTCTCTTGCGCTTTGCCCCTCCAGTCTTGGTGCGTAGACATGTTCGGGAGCGAGGCAGAAGATATTTTTTGCAGCAGGAATCCTCAATTTCGATCCCACTTTACCTGTCTTTGTTTTGATGTTGGGAGCAAAGTCTAAGACCAGAATTCTTTCATTCGGATACAGTTTAATCGCCTGTGAAAGGAGCTTCGACATCAGGCGTGTTTTTCCGCTGTGGACTTCTCCAACAATTAGTGTACGCTTTCCAATCAGTTTACGGAAATTGTAAGCCATGTCGTCTGCGCACTGTCCTTCTTATAGCAAGCAACGCAAAGTAGCCTACAACCGATCCGATTACAGATGGCGGAACAAAGGCAGTAATGAAGAAGATAATTGAACCTGACTCGTGGGACAGCGGTGCAAAAACCAGCGAGCTCAAGACTGCTCCCCCTATTCCAGTACCGAGTATTTCGGCAAAGCCCGAAGCAGGGTTCTTCCAAAGGTACCTGTAAAACACACCGACAAGAAATGCGCCTGGAATCGACCCCGGCAGTGCAAAGATAGTGCCGGTACCCATGCCAATACGAATGATGCTGACAAGGAATGCTACGAGCATCGCATACCATGGGCCAAGCATGACTCCTGCTATCACGTTAATCGTTGATTCCATGGGAAATACCTGGGTAGGTCCGATAGGAACAGAGAATATGCCCTTAAACATGGAAAATGTCACACCAAGTGCTACTAGCATGGCCGCAACGGCAATGATCACCGTGCGAGATCCCTTCAGCTGACCAGATTCAAGTGCCTGGGCCATTCCCTTCACTAGTAGAATCAGTGCGAGGATACACACGTTATAAGTTAGTAGATAAACAGGTTATCGCGAGCTTGCTTTTCTCAATCAGCGCAGCATGGCGCCTAGCTTGACCGCGCGCTCTACGAGAGAGATTGCATCACTCCCAAGCAAGACTATCATTGGCTCCTTCCCAAAATCTCCCTTATGATAAATGAGATCGGGAAATTGTGTGCTATGTGCAATAGCTGAACTCGCACCCCAAAATGTGCTCGCGCCTTCCTTTCTTTTGATTCTCTCCGGTTCCTTGCTTCTATCATAGGAGGCGACCACCAGACCTGTTCGCTCTGCCAGATCGATTATTTTCGGATCGTACCTTATGTTCATTGCTGCCCTAGATGAAGCGTCGAAATTCAGCGCAGCGAGTATGGAATTCGCAATGTGTCTAGATGCACCGAATTCTGGCGGTGCTGCGGCCCGGACTGACTGCGGCGAAATTGCGGTAATTCTCCCTGGTATGGCTGCAATGTCTTCAAAACTTGATGCATTCTCAATGGCCATGCCGATGTTGGTACGAAGTTCGGGTATCAACTTTGCAATTTCTGGTCCGTTGGACTCGATTATCTTGACTGCAGTAGTGAGATTCGACAAGACTTCAAATCTTTGCGCCGATTTCACGACTTCGCCAGTCGGATTTATTGGTCCGTGTCCATGTCCAATGTTCAGCGAGTTTTTGATTGCATTTGTCACGAATATTTTTGCCAGATCGAGTGCGACTGAAGGTTTGTATCCCTTGGCCAACCCTCCAGCAATCGCGGAAGAAAATACGCATCCAGTTCCGTGTGTATTTTGCGTCTTCAATCTTGGAGAACGAAGATACTCGAATCGTCCAGATTCCGCGTAATACACTGTATCAACAGATTCTTCTCTTTCGCGAAGATGGCCACCTTTTACGATTACTATTTTCGGCCCAAATCGTGCTATCTTTCTTGCCGCAATTCGCGCTTGTTCAACATTCACTATCTTCTTTACATTTGTGAGAACTCGAGCTTCATCAGCGTTAGGTGTAACAATCGTCGCAATCGGAAGCAGGCTCTCCTTCAAAGCCTCGACTGCATCCGTCTGTAGAAGTCTCGCATGCGATTTCGAAACCATCACCGGATCAACAACTATTTTTTCTATTTTTCGAAGTTTCAAGAAGCTGGAGATGGCTCTGATTATTTCGGCATCGTAAAGCATGCCGATTTTGACTGCGTCTATTCCAATATCTTCGTAGACCACTTCAATCTGAGAAACTACGAAGCTTGCCGCTATGGGAAACACTCCGGCAACGCCCTTAGTGTTTTGCGCTGTGATTGCAGTAACCGCAGCCATTCCATGGACTCCGAGTGCAGAAAATGTCTTGATGTCAGCCTCTATTCCTGCCCCTCCTCCGGAATCTGAACCGGCGATAGCCAGTACTCTTGGCGGATTCACCGATCTGGAATTTTCTTTCACAATTTGTGCACACTTCAAGCGCTTTTTGGTCTGGGGAACATGTTTCCGGTGTGCTCAGTATTTCCACTTTTCGAAAGTGTATGCCGCATTCCAGAACATGAATTCATAAATCGCCGCTGTTCTGAAACGCTCTATGCATGCATCCTCTTCTGCCTCAGTCAGTTTGAGCGAGTTCGCTATCTCTAGGGCTTCGTTCACGCCGGTTTCATACTGTTCTGACGAGTAAGTATTGATCCACTTCTGATAAAGCTTGTTCGGAGAACCAAGTCTTTCTAGATGTCTTCCAACTTTGAGATATATCCAATAGCATGGGAGAACTGAAGCAACTCCTTCGTGGAATGGCCGGGTTGCGGTTGTAGCAAGAATGTAGCTTGTATAGGCTGTGTTGGACGGGTTCTTCTTTCTACGCTCTAATGCAACTTTGTCGAACCTCCAGTAGCTGAAGAACGATTCATGGAGAGATCTCTCTACTTCAAGAGCGATTCTCGAATCAATTGCAAATTTATTCTTCCAAGCCTGTCTCGGTGCAGTGTTTGTAAGAAGCTGTAGACTCTTCGAAAAATCATACAAGTAAAGCGAATCCTGAATCACGTACTCCTTGAATCGATTCGTCTGAAGTTTGCCGCTTGTCAGTCCCTTTAGGAACGAGTGCTTCAGTATACCTTGGAATATCGGGGTTATTGACGCCCAAAGTTTGTCGGTTAGTTTCTCTTGATTTGTCATGCTTCATCAACGCTTCAGTTTTCAACTTGTTTAAAGCCCGGTGCGAGCTTTGGCCTGCAAGATTATCCGAGTTGAGCGCTCTCGAATTGTGCGAGCTGCCTGCGCTTTAATACTTTCATGCGTGTCCAGTTGGGAACATGAAGAGATATCAACAATCTGCATAATTATCGGTTGAATTGTGTGGGCTGGAATACTCGGAGAAAACTCCGATCTGCGATGTGTTCGGGATTGTGAACGCAGAAAACCACGCTTTGTGAATTCTTATTAGAGCCCATAAGGTCAACGGAGTCTGATGACTACACTTTCTGAGTTCGTCTACTTTCCAGACAATGACAACTGGGCAACCTGGATGACTCGCGTAATAGCCATGACAAACTTTGGTGGAGCAGATTTCGGAGAAATTCATCGCGCAGTGAAGGGCTTGAAGACCGGCGACTATGACGGCTGGCATAACCACTGGAGAAACATGGCAGAGTATGTCGAATTGCTAGCACGCGATGCAGAAGCAAAGAGCCATGTTGTGACTGCGAGAAAGTCATACCTGCGTGCCTATACATATTATCGCATGGCGCAGCTTTGGTCCCAGGACTCGATGAGTGCGATTCCGCTGCAAATGTTTGACAAGATGCAGGAATGCTATGCAAGGTGGGCCAGCCTTTGTATCCCCAAAGTAGAGCGCGTTGAGATACCATTCGAAGGATACACCATGCTTGGCTGGCTCATTCATCCTGTGACAAAGCGCGCGGAAAAGAGTCCAGTGATGATCTATGCTGGTCCAGAGTCAATGGATTGCGGCGTTGTTACATTCACGGGCCCATTGGAGGCAAGAGAACGAGGCCTTGCAAGCTTGATAGTTGACGGCCCTGGTCAGGGAACCACTCTCAGGTACAAGAAAATCCACGGTCGCCCTGACTATGAAAAACCATTTGGCGCAATGGTGGATTATCTTGAGAAGAGAAATGACGTCGATGCGACCCGAGTCGGAGTGTTCGGTTCGGACATGGGTGGCTACTGTGCAGTTAGAGCGGCAGCCTTCGACAAACGGGTAAGAGCACTGGGGAATATCACAGCCTGTTACGATGTGTACAAAGATCTCTATCTGTACGAAAAGGAAAACCACAAGCAGGCACTAGAGGCCTATTTGGGAGCCACCGATCCAGACGAGGTCAAAACTAAGCTCGCGGAATACCGCCTTTCCGGGATCGCTGAGAAGGTTACCTGCCCGCTTTTCATGATGCATGCGGAGGAGACTGTCGTCTACCCAGTCGAGCCTGCGTACAGAGTCTATCGAGAAGTCAAAGGTCCTCGCGAGCTTCACATCGTCAACGCCGGACACACGATAATGGATAGGCGAATGGAAGCGATCTCGATGGCGATGGACTGGATCGCTGACATGCTCTTTGCAAAGTGAGAAAGGCTTGGTCGTTGGTTGGGTAGAATGAAGGCCGCGCTTGTGACCGCGCTAGGGGAACCCTTATCGATTGGAGAAGTACCGACGCCGAAGATCGGATCGGATGACGTGCTGATTAAGGTTAATTTCTGCGGTCTATGTTATAGCGATGTGAAGGTATGGACCGGAAAGACAAGGTACAAGCCGGCACTGCCTCACATACTCGGACATGAAATAGCTGGCACGGTTGTCGATGCAGGCAAAAACGTAAGCGGTCTTTCGAACAGAGATCGGGTAATTGTCTATCTCTATGACACTTGTGGAAAGTGCCTTTTCTGCAGTACAGGAAAGGAGAATCTGTGTCAGAACAACGGACCTCTGATCGGATTCAACAGAGCCGGAGGCTTTGCCGAGTATGTTTCTATTCCTTCAAAGAACGTATTCAGGATACCAGACAACCTGAATTTTTCAGATGCAGCAATACTAGCTGATGCTGTCCTAACTCCTTATCACGCGATAGTGGATCGGGCACAGGTCAAATTCAATGAAACTGCTGTCTTGATTGGGATGGGTGGCCTAGCGCTTTCTGGATTGCAGGTCCTCAAGCTTATGGGAGCAAGAGTGATAGCGGTTAGCAGATCGGAATCAAAGCTTGAGATGTCAAGGAGATTTGGCGCGGATCATGTGATCAACTCCAAAGATGCGGATTTCGTTCAGGAAGTGCTTCGGTTGACAGATGGATACGGAGTTGATTATGTCTTTGATTTCGTTGTGAACGAAACCACCGTCGATCAGGGAATCAGAGCGACTAAGAGAGGGGGTAAGGTAATGTTGCTCGGCTACGCGATGGAGCCGATACCCTTGAACACGGGGACGATGGTCGCAGGCTTTACTACTGTCCAATCATCGAGAGCTGGAACAAGGCAAAACTTGCGGGACATTATTCAGATTGCTTCAGAAGGCAAACTGAAATCGGTTCTGACGCGTGAATTTGCACTGGAAGAGGCAAACGAGGCACTGCAACTTTTGAAATCAGGAGAGATTACAGGAAGGGTAGGCCTCCGAATCGAGAAGTGAGTAGTCTCTTGCACAAACCACGAATCCTCTTCTGGCCTTTGGGCGATGCCAAACTCGAGTCTGCATCGGACGATGCTATACTTGCTCTGGACAATCTGAAACAAGCTGATCTCGACATCACTGCCGTAAAGAAAATGACTTGGTGGGAGCCCACAGAGATTCCCAAGCTTGCTGGCACACTGCGAGGTAAGAAGTTTGACATGGTAGTCATATTTTCAGCAACACACGGAACTGTTCGTTGCAGCACTGCAATAGCTCAGAGATTCAAGTTGCCGCTTGTCATTTGGGCGTTGCCCACGAGATATTCACTGGCTACCAGCGGAATCGCTGCCGGGTACTTGAGGGATAAAGGGCGCTGGGTCAAACTCATCTGCGCTGAATCAGGGGATGAGGATGTTAGAGCTACAATTTGCTCCCTTGCTCAGGCGGCTCGAGCAAACTCTCAATGCCGAGAGAAAAGAATTGGAATCATCGGCAAACTTTCTCCATTGATGATATCCCTTCCTTACGATCTTTCTCTTTTAAAGCGGAAGCTTGGACCGACAACACATGAAATATCGATTATGCGAGTTGAACGTGGACTCAAAGCAGTGAGCAATAAAGAAGTGTCAGATGCTGTAACCGAATACAAGCAAAAGTTCGCAGTCGGCGTTTCGGATTCCGCTCTTTCGAAGGCATTGCGGTTTCAACTTGCTGTCAGAAAAATTGTACAAAGTGACAGGCTTGATGCAATCGCGCTCGAGTGCTGGACGAACTTATATCCCAAATACGGTGTGAATCCTTGCCTTGGCCACCTTGATGATTTGACCGTCGGATGTGAGGGAGATATCGTGAGCATGTCCGGGTGCTTGATAATGCGCGAAATCAATGGAGTGAATCCCTATCTTGCTGACATTTTGTCGGTTGACTCGAAGACTGGTACGATAACGCTTAGCCATTGCGCAGCCCCGATATCTCTTGCCAAGGATCCGGCCGGCGTGAAGATAGTCGAGCGAACAGATCCAAAGAGCAAGGGAAAAACAGCATTCACTCATTTCGATTTTAGAGAAGGATTTGTCACTCTGGCCAGGTTTTACGGACAAAAGTTGGACAAGTTGCATATCGCTGCTGGAACATTGGATTCAACAGGCGATTTTTGGGGCGGGATAAAACTCACGGTGACACCCAAGGGCAAGTGGGAGGACTTTCTGTCACACGTCTCAGGGAACCACTATTTGGTCACGTATGGCGACATCAGAAAGGAACTCCATTTGTTCGCGGAATGGAATGGAATTGAAGTTATAGAAGATTAACTACGATGCGTAGGTAGTCTTTCTGCCGATAGGCGGGACTTCATTGAAATCAGTCTTGACGTGTATGACTGATGGAAGCCCCGACCGTATCCCTTCCTCAATTGCCGACCTTATCTCTGAAGGTCTTTCAACTAGCCTTCCAAAGCACCCGTACCCTTCTGCGACTTTTGCAAAGTCGATAGCACCGAATCTGGTAGATATAACCCGTTTAGAGAAAATCTTTTCTTGCAGGTACCTTATCCACCCCAGACTGCCGTTGTCAGAAATCACATAGATGACCTGCAGTGAGTGTCTTCTGGCTGTTTCGAGTTCGGAAACGTGATATGCGAAGGAGCCATCTCCGCCCATTCCGATTACCATCTTTTCTCCTACTGCACACTTTGCTCCTATCGCGGCCGGCAGTCCTCCTCCAATTCCGGCCATTCCTCGCTGCTGATAGAAGGTTCGTCCTGCTTCCAATACGTCGAAGTAACATGCGGTGAATGCTCCCGTGAAGCTTGTGTCGGAGACAAACACGCTCTCTGGAGACAATATATTTCTGATCTCCTTCACGACTCTCTCAGGTTTGATAGGGATGGAGTCCGAGTTGAGAAGTGAAGAAGCAGAATTAGTCCACTCCTTTCTTGCTTTCTCCATCATGCCAAACCAGCCAGATCTCGAAATTCTGCCTTTGGAATAACTCAGGTTAAGTGCGTCAATCAATGCTCTCAAACCGAGCTTCGAATCGGCTGTGATTCCTACTGCCACCGGGTAAACTCTGCCAATTTCTGAAGGATCGATATCTATGTGGATGATCTTTGTGCTGCTACTGATCAGAGTCCAGTTGTCGGTCGAGATCTGTGCAAACTTGCATCCCACGGCAATGAGTACGTCAGACTCTTCCACGACCTTGTCCGCGGGCTCTCTGTATCCTTGCCTCCCTATTGGTCCGAAAGCGAGAGGATGATTCTCGGGAATAGACCCCTTTCCAGTGATTGTTGTTGCCACGGGTGAACCAAGGAGCTCGGCGAGCTCAACGACTTCATCCCAAGCTTGCGAGAGAATAGTTCCACCACCGCAAAGAACTACTGGTCTCTCGGCATCTTGAATCAGTCTTACTGCCTCTGCTATCCGGCTCTTCTCTGGAGCGACTCTTCTCCCAGGATAAGAGGAACAGTCAGCTTCGGCAAAGAGTGAATTCTTGAAATCTGACTTGCCTTGGAGCACGTCTTCGGGAAAATCGAGGTGCACGGGTCCGGGCCTCCCGTTTACTGAAATCGAGAATGCTCTTCTCACAAATTCTGGTATGCGCTCGGTCCTATCTACCCTGAAGCTTGCTTTTGTGAACGGTCGCAGAACCGCTAGCTGATCACATTCTTGAGATACGCCCTTGCCGGCATACTTTGATTGGACATCACTGGTGATTGCGATCAGTGGGATCGAGTTTCCATATGCTTCCGCGATGCCAGAAAGCATGTTCGTCGTTCCAGGGCCCACAGTTGCATCACATACACCCGGTTTGAAACTCAGTCGAGCGTAACCATCAGCCATGAATACCGCGCTCTTCTCGTCGTGCGCCATTATGTGCCTAATGCTTGGGGCAAGCTCATAGATTCCATCATAAATCTGAAGGGTCTGTCCACCTGGCTGTCCGAACATAAATTCAACTTTGTATTCCTTTAGAAGACGTGCCACCGCATGGCCGCCTGTGATTTCTGTCATGGATACCGAGCTCAGTCTGAGCTCGTGGCTTATGGCGTAGAGATAAACCTAGCTGAGGCTTCTTGCAAACAGCTGAGCTTCGGTCTCGCGAGGTTTCGCGCTGCTATTCTCAGTGTTCCACGAGTGCAAGAAGGTCAAATTCATCGTCGAAGATCTCCATTTATTCACTGACAATAGTGCTGGTTCAACATGAGTCGTGGTTTCTCTTAAACAGCTCACGGACTGCACAGACCTTGAATTGAAAAACAGTGAAAGTGCTTGGTTGAGTAACTTATCCTGTTTCAGGAGTACGATCTGGCAACTTCCTTCGAGAAACTCGTGATATCTTCATTCAGCGTGCTCCTTGTAGATCTAACCAAGAGCACTACTTGGCAGCCCAATTGTTTGAACTGCTCTATCTTGTTTGATTTGAGTTCAGGCAGAGTGCCATTGCAAGCCACGACTACCGGTGCCTTCCTAGTAAGATTGACTTTCTCTTCATTCCGGAAGAATATCACCAGACGTTCATACTCTTCTGGAGCAATTCCAGGTACGGGTGGAAGCCAGCCTTCTGCATACTCTGACGCGAGTTTAAGCATCGAATGTCCTTGAGTCCCAAACCAAAGTGGAACATGAGGTGTTTGTATGGACTTTGGCTCCAGAACGGCACCTTTTGCCTTGTAGAACTTGCCTTCAAAATCAAAGGGCTCTTGTCTATTCCAGGGCTCATGGATCAGTTTCAACGCTTCTTTAGCTTTGGAAAAACGAGTCTTCACATCCTCTTCCCATTCACTGAATGCGAGAAATTCCGAATTACTTTACCCAGCTTCGACACCTAGCATGACTCTGCTATCAGAAATGTGGTCCACAGTCGCAACGATTTTCGCGAGTTGAGCGGGGGGGCCTGAAAGTCACAGGGGTTACGCAGGTGCCGATTCGAATGCGATTGGTGATTGCCGCTACAGCTGCAAGAGTCGACCATGCATCAACTCCTGCATTACTCGAAGGGGTCATGTAGTGATCCGTCGAGAAGTAGTCAAGTCCGCTGTCTTCGGCACGCTGCGCTGCTTGAATGATGTTTCTCACTCCATGCGATGCGTTGACTACAACTGCGAAGCGCAAACTTCAGATCTCTTGAGAGCATTAGCAGAATCCTTCGTAAAAAGTCTTGCAATAGCTCGATATTTTAGAAGAACAGAGGGTCGCCGCATCACTTAAATTGAATATCAGCGCACTGCGTTTTGGTTCAAAGTGATGTCCTACCAATTTACTATGCCCGCGTAGGGCCAACTCCTAAAGAAACTGAACTTGCTTACTTGTGCATATCAAAGAAATGGACTAGTGCAGATCTTCTGCTCTGTAGTCTCCACAATCGAAGAGGAAGTGGTGGAAATTTGAAGGAGGTTTAAACAATGAGCGTCATTATGAAACCAAGCGCCACGACGCAACAACTCAAGGCGGTGTTGCGAGTCATAGAATCACACGGACTAAAGACCGACATCATGCATGGCGAATTCCAGAAAGTCATCGGTATCATCGGCGATGAGAAAAAAGTCGCCCTAGATCAAATAAAGATGATGCCTGGAGTGCAGGATACAGTCACAATTCAAGTTCCCTACAGACTTGTAAGCCGCCAATACATTCAGAAGGATGTTGTCGTCAAAGTTGGAGATGTCCCGATCGGCGGAGAGAATCCACCCGTTTACATCGCTGGGCCTTGCTCCATAGAAAGTTATGAACAGTTAGTCAGAATCGCAAAGAAAGTGAAAGAATCGGGTGCAAACATATTGAGAGGTGGCGCCTTCAAACCCAGGACATCTGTCCATTCCTTTCAGGGGCTCGGTCTGGAGGGATTGAAACACCTGTATGCAGTCGGAAAAGATTTGGGCATTCCAACCATCACCGAAGTGCGTAGCGAACTTGACGTAAGAACTGTAGCAAAACACTCAGACGCGCTTCAAATTGGTGCCAGAAACATGTACAATCAGGACTTGATTGAAGCGGCCGCGAAGACTGGCAAACCAGTGCTGCTCAAGAGAAGTTTCTCTGCACAGATCGACGAGTATTTGGGATTTGCCGAGCGAATAGTGGCAAGCAAAAACAAGAACGTGATTTTGTGCGAGAGGGGTATATTGCCACTTGGAGGATCTTTCCGGCCTCAGACCAGATACACATTTGATCTGAATGCCGTCCCTGTTTTGAAAAAGGAAACTCCTTTTCCGGTGATTGCGGACCCCAGTCATGCAACAGGTAGGCGGGACTTGATACTGCCGATGAGTCTAGCTGCTATAGCCTGTGGTGCAAGCGGACTGATGGTGGAGGTTCACGACAGACCAAACGAAGCTCTTAGCGATGCGGCTCAAGCATATCCGCCTGGAGAGCTAGGTCCCCTGATAGCAAGTTGCAACAAAGTGTATGAAAGTGTGAAAGGGTAGCCTATCAGATTACCCACTCCTCCCTTTCTACACTTCTTCGCTCGAATCCAAGTTTGTCGCATGCGTAGTATCTTCCTCCGTACAATTCTGCTTCAGAGGAACCAGAGTATACAGAGGCGACGATTCTTCCAAGCGAATCGCCTTTCATTATTCCGCTCCCGCTGTCTCCTCTCACCACAATCGCGCCTCTTTCGGAAAAGATATAGGGCATGTTGTCAAGCGTGTTGTACGAATACAGACCCGCCCACATGCTGCTGGGCTTCTTGCCGTTGAATTCTGGAAAGTATTCTTTCAGTATTGGGTTGACGTTGCTCGAATAGTACTCGGGCTCGGCCCTGTAATCGTCCAATTCATGCGAAGGAATGTTGATGAATTCCCGATTGAAATCGTCATCACAGGCAACCCAGAACTCTCTGCTCTCCGATATCGCTTTGAGAAAACATCCCGAGGTTGGTAAGATCACAAACGGAAGTGTGTGAAGCGCGTTGAAGCTGCTGTTTTGCATCAGTCGCGTCAACTTGTCATCGGCCCTTGCAGCAATCTTGAACTTCTGTCTCTTCTTTGCTTTGACATGGCCATCGATTCCGACCTTTTCCAATAGCTCGTTGTTCCAAGCACCTGAAGCAATCACCGCAATGTCCGAGCGAATCTCGCCATTGATTGAACCTCGAACGTTCACTCCAACTATGCGTGCATCCTGCCATACGAAGGGTTCCCCTTCTATTCCAAGGATCTCGCTTGGTTCAACCAACAATCTCTCTGCACTGGTGTTGAAAGAAACCTTTCCACCGAGTTTCTCAAACAATGTCAGATAACATTCTGTGACTCTGACAGGGTCCAGACGACAGCACTTTGCTCCGAAGACTCCGCCTTTGATGTTTTCGAGGCGCATTATCTTCGACTCTTCTGATTTGGGTTCGAACGAGAGTGATGGGAGTGCCTCGGACAAGGCGCGCTTGTCGAGTACTTTGACTGCAAGCTCGCCTTCAATCATTTTTGAGATGTGTCGTGCGTTCAGGGAAAGTTGCTTCTCGCTCAGGAGCCATAGGTAGCCGGTCTGTTTGATCCCGATGTCTGCGGAGGAGTCTTGGACGTCCAGATAGAAGTCGATGGAACAATCAGAAAGTCGTTGGTTGTCTTCTGAGGTGAAAGTGTTTCTGAACATTGCGTTACTCCTTCCGGTGTTTCCATTTGCAGGTCCAGAGTATCGATCTATGACGAGATTTTCTTGGAAGGATTGTTCTTCATCAGATGATATGCCGATGCTGCTCCAAGGACTCCTGCACCGATGATGATTATGTCATAACGCTTCTCGAAGTCCAAGATCTATCCCTGATCGCTCCAAGAATCGACCGAACGGTCTCTTTATGCTTTGAGATCTTTACTATGATCCGATATCGAAAATTGAAGACTATCACTCTGATTTGCGCGCAAGTTCATTACTTTGCTTTTTCAGCTCTGATTCAAACCACGCTATGTAGCGACGAAAACCTTGCTCGCGCATGAGAATGGATTCTTGTGCAATCTGCTTGACAAGGTCAGAATTCGTAAGCAGAAGATTTTTGGGCACTTTGACGTAGAATGCTTTCTTGCAAGGGTACAACTCCGTTGGCAACCGCGATAGCACGTACACGTCAGCAGATCTTTCTCCGCGGAGAATTCGACTGGTGAGCCATTGTACAGCATGTACGGTCTCGTGAGCCAAGACGAAAGGCAGGGTGTTGTACGAATCTCTGGCAAAGTAGGAATAGTTCAACTCTATCCTCCAATACCTCCAGTCGTAGCTTGCGACGTGCCACGAGGATCGCGAATCGACAATACGCAAGGAGAAGCCAGAAAGCTCCGAGAATATCATTGCCATTACGGGTTCAAGCTCCGCAACTCTCGTGGCAATCGAAATTTTCGATTCTGCGACCGTATATCTCAGTGGTTGAACGTTGAACAACATTCAGTGGAAAGAGATAGCAACCCAGTGGCTCATTTAGTGCCTTTCGGCTCCTTGGCACTCGAATATGCTTTCTTTCCTGTCGAATGCCAAAGCTAATCTATTCAGGAAATTTCGGCTCTTCCAGATCTAAAGAATTGGCGAATCTCGATCTGGGAATCTTTCTCCTGTTTCACATCGGTGCAGTAGTGACTTGGATGGGGTCTGCATTACTGACAAGCTCCGTCTTGACTCCTGCAATCTCTAGAATAAGCACTGGCACACGAAGAGAGATAATGTTGAACTTGGTGCCAAAACTCATCGGATACATGCTTGTCAGCGCCGTTGTCACGATTTCTGCTGGTATCCTGACATTGGCGTACGTAGGATCAATGGATCAGAGCATGTTTCCGAGGCAGTGGTCATTGATCTCTCTGCTGCTTGGAGCGTTTTTGGGTTTCTCCGCTGCGATGATAACTTTCGCATCATTGCAGCCTGTGTCAAACAAACTGTCTAAACTGCTACAAAAGACAGAGAATCTGACTATCGCGGATGATGATACTAGCCTTGAAATTGAGAAGGCGGCCGAATCTCTGAAGAATGGAACCAGGATCGTCTCTGTTATGCTAGTTATCGTCGTCGTGATGATGGTGATTGGGGCAAATTCGATCTAGAATCACATTTTGACAGCAGGTTACAGACTAATCTCCGTAACATAGGAACAGCTAGTCGTAGAAGGCCAGCCATGAGTCTAGTACTAGAGAGTTTTCAGTTCTGCCAGAAACCAGTTTGACCATACTTGATTTCACCAAAATCATCGAGGCGCCTGCAACGACTAGAGAAGTGTCATCGAGGCTGACCAGCCACCATTTTCCGCGGTTAACGAATCCGCTGCGCCGCTCACAACGACTACATCGCCCTCACGAAGCCCCGATTCTCTCACTGTTATCCAGGGTTCGGAAGGTCTAGATGCCTCGCAATCAGTTCCTTCAACTGGAATGAGAAATCTGTTATGCGAGAAAATCACTGTGATGACGCCACTTGCGCCTGCCTTTATGGCAGCATCACGCTGTTCGATTCCCATTTTCACTTTGGATGTTTTTCCTCTGATCACAAAAGCCCAACAATATTTGCCAATTCCCAAAGATTCGCCATGAACTGACGACCTCCAGTAAACGACCTTCTTTATTGTGGCGTAGTTCTTCTTACCGAGCTCGGACAGCTCACACCCACCTGCGCTCACCCGAATCAGTCCGCTGTCCTTTAGTCTCTTGATCAGTGTTCTTATCTCCCCAACGCCAAGATCGAGAAGACTTGATAATTTCGCCCGACCTAGTCTCTCACTTTCGCCGATGAGAACAATTGACTTGAGGACATCAGCCTGCGAAAAGTGCGCCCGCGGTCCTTTGTAATCTCTCGCTAGAACCTGATCGAGCTTGTGAATACGCATCAACTGACGTCTACCAGTGGGGATTATATCTCTCTTTATGGGGCTGGACTAGACACTTGCCAAACTATAGCGCTAGGTCTCCGAATGATTTTTCTGCTAGTTAGATTTGTAACATTCTCGAAACTAGGCAACTTGGCAGAGTCAACGATTCCGGAGTTCAACTCTCACGAGATGAAGTGCGCGATGTGTGGCCAGGCCATGTTCTATTCACAAGAGAATCTAGTTCATGTTTGTCTAGATGAGAGCCACGGCATATTGTGCTATTTTGAGCCTGACTCCTGCTGGTTTGCAGCGAGCGAAAAAACGGCACTTGAGCTTGGAAATCGCGGACTAAAGTTTCACTACATACCCAAGAGCGTATTTGAAAATGGTGGAATCGGAGAAGCATTCAAGTGCGATTACTCTGAAGACAAGAAATCCAAGTAGGCCTATGTACGCTGGATCAGTTCCAGCCATATTCCGTTAGGATCCTTTATGAAAGCAATCCTGCGCTTCGATCCGCTAAGCGAGTACGGCTCCTTTGCCACTTCTACCCCCTTTTTCCTGAATTCGTCTACAGATCTCTGAACATCGTCGACCAAAAATGCGATATGATCGAGCTGATCGCCATCGATCCAGTCTTTCTTGTCTTTCCAGAAGGTCAATTCGAGAGCAAGATTGCTCTTGTCTTCGCCTTCGACAAATGCTATCTCTGCTCTATTCTCTGGTATTTCTCTCCTGCTGGCAAGATACAATCCAAGCTTGTTGCAGTAGAAATCAATCGATTCTTCCATGCTTTTCACCGTGATCGAAGCATGTGCTATCTTCAAATTGATCGCATTCGATGATCGAAAAAGCATGATATTACAGTTATCTGATGGCTCAAGGTGGCTTTGGATTTTGAATTAACGTACTACGACGCCACTAGATTTCTGAATTGATGCAAGCAACTTGGTCGGACAGGTAGGAAAGTTTGGGCAAAGAAGCGTAGGTTTTCCAAGGCAGGCGCATGTTCGATTTTCGCACGTGCGCTCTCACGGTCTCGGTTGGTTGGAGTTAAGTTTAAACGGTATTCGAACATAAGACCGGCGAGAACGTCGAAGAAATGTCTGATAAGATACGCGTTGGCATTGTGGGTGCGTCTGGTTACGTCGGTGGAGAGCTCTTCAGGATCTTGGTGAATCACCCAAATGTCAGTGTTACCGTGGCAACATCAAAGCAGTATAATGGCGAGGTGGTTTACCGAGTTCATCCGAACCTGAAATCTTTTACGGAGCTCAGGTTTGTAGCACCAAGCATAGATGCTCTAACTAACAACTGTGACTTTTTGTTCACAGCAGTTCCACACGGCTCGGCTGTGAGGATGGTTCCTGATCTTGTAAAAACAGGATTGAAGATTGTGGACATGAGCGCCGATTTCAGACTTCGTGATCCAAAGGCATACGAACACTGGTATCACTACAACCATCCTCATCCAGAGATGCTTGCAAGTACTCCTCTCGGTATACCCGAGATTTACCGCAAGGAGATAAAGAGCGCCCAATTGGTGGCAAATCCAGGTTGTATGGCTGTAACTAGCATTTTAGCTCTTGCACCATTTGCGAAATCAGGGATGATAGATTTGGATCACATAGTAGTTGATTCCAAGATCGGAAGCTCTGGTGGTGGTACAAAGCCAACAATGGGAACTCATCACGCCGAGCGATATGGAGTGATTCGTCCGTACAAGCCCGTTGACCATAGGCACACGGCCGAAATCGAGCAAGAGATTTCACAGTTTGCAGGACGAAGTGTTAAGGTCTCTATGACCCCTCACGCAATCAACATGGTGCGAGGCATTTTATGCACAATTCACACTTATGGGAGGGATAAACTCGAAACTCCAAAAGTCTGGAAGGCATTACGTGACTTTTACCAAACTGCACCATTTGTGAGGTATGTCAAAGACAAGAAAGGTCTAGCAAAGTATCCAGATCCCAAATATCTTGCCGGGGCAAATTTCTGTGATATCGGATTTGAGATCGACGAGAGACTCAACAGGCTCCTGATCTTGAGCGCTACTGACAACCTGATGAAGGGTGCCGCAGGAAATGGGATCCAGTGCATGAATTTAATGTTAGATTTTGATGAAAGAGCGGGATTGACATTCCCAGGACTGCATCCGGTATGAGCTCTTCGATAATTGTCTGCAAGATAGGAGGAAGTGTGATTGATGGCGTGGATCCGTCGATCATAGACGACATAAAGAGCATTCTTGCAATTGGCTCTAGGATAGTGCTTGTCCATGGCGGGGGCGATCAGGTTACAGAAATGGCTGAAAAGTTAGGCAAGAAACAGCGGTTCATAACTTCGCCAGAGGGTATCAAGAGTAGATACACTGACAAGGAGACTTCAGAAATATTCACCATGGTGATGTCTGGCTTGCTAGCAAAACAAATCGTGCAGACATTACAGAAAAGCGGAATCAACGCAGCTTCACTTACAGGGATGGATGGTGCTCTACTTAGAGCAGCAAGGAAGAAGAAACTCATAGTCATCGACGACAGAGGTCGGAAACTTGCAATTGACGGAGGTTATACTGGAAAGATAAGCGAGGTCAACACGAGCTTTCTGGACTTGCTACTTGAAAAGGGAATTGTGCCGATCGTGTCTCCAGTGGCTGCGAGCGAAGAATGGGATCTTCTGAATGTCGACGGAGACAGAGCCTGCTCTCACATAGCAGGCGCGATGAAAGCAGATTCAACTGTCTTCTTGACCGACACTGAAGGGCTTTTTCTGGATGGTAGAGTGGTTCCAAAATTGACGACTACAGAGGCAAGGAACGCACTGCCGAAGATTGGTTCTGGCATGGACAAGAAAATTATCGCAGCCGTAGAAGCAGTTGAAATGGGCGCGAGACGATCTATAATTGCTTCAGGGTTGAAGAGTCATCCTCTGCAAAGTGCGCTCTCTGAACATGGGACGGTCATATCATCATGAACGCTGAAGACCAATTTCTGATCCCGCTCTACCAAAAATTTCCGGTAAAATTGGTCCGCGGAAGTGGAGCCAGTGTGTTTGACGAATCCGGCAAAGAGTACATTGATCTGTCTGGAGGTTATGGTGTGGCAATAGTTGGTCATGCAAATCCATTCGTTGCAGAGGCCCTCTCAAAGCAGGCTTCGCGACTCATCACCTGTCATGGATCGATATACAACGATGCGCGTGAAGCATACGTCGGTACACTTGCAAAATATCTGCCAGCAAATCTATCGAAAGTGTATCTTTCGAATAGTGGAGCAGAGGCAAACGAAGCAGCTATCAAGTTTGCGCGAAAGGCAACAGGTCGCAAGAACATAATCGCGTTTGCTGGTGGTTATCATGGCAAGACGTATGGCGCCCTCTCAGCAACTTGGAGCCAAAAGTACAGAAAACCATTCGAACCGCTAGTCGAAGGTTTCAAATTTTCTCCTTACGGAAACTTGGAGAAGGCAAAGGAACTGATTGACGAGAGCGTTGCGGCTGTAATTGTCGAACCTATTCAAGGAGAAGGTGGAATCCATGTTCCTCCTGATGATTTTCTTGCAGGATTGAGAGAAGTCACGAGTACGAAGGGCGCGCTCTTAATTTTCGACGAAGTACAATCAGGCTTTGGTCGAACGGGAAAGCTTTGGGCATGTGAAAATTGGAGCATTTCTCCGGATATAATGACAGCTTCAAAGGGAATAGCAGGTGGCGTGCCATTTGCGTTCACGGCAACGACGGATCAAATATCTTCTGTTATGAAGGCTGGGGAGCACACTAGCACCTTCGGCGGAAATCCGCTCGCATGTGCGGCCGCACTAGCAGCTCTGGAATTTCTAATTCGAGAGCGAATATTGGAGAAAGCCGTTGTCGATGGAGCCTACTTCGCTCAGAAGCTCGAATCCCTGCGCTCAAAGCACCCGTCTCTGATAAGAGAGGTTCGTGGCAAAGGTCTGATGCTGGCTGCAGAGCTAAAACTTCCGGTCAAAGAAGTGATTATGAAAGGTTTTGAACACAATCTGATACTACTTTATGCGGGACTGAATATACTAAGATTCCTTCCTCCATTGGTCATAACAAGGAGCCAGATTGACACAGTCGAAAGAGAGCTGGATCTAATCCTCAGCGAAATCAAGGATGCGGCGAGCACTGCAGAGGGCGTTACTGTGAGTTGAGCAAAATGGTAGACGAGGTTGATGAGAAGATTCTCTCCATCCTAAGAGAAGACAGCAGAAAGTCCTATGTCGAAATAGCCAAGATGGTCAACCTCTCTGAGGCGGCCATCAGAAGACGCGTTTCAAATTTGATCAAGACTGGCGCGATCTCGAGGTTTACAATAGAGACGAACATTGGCCCTCAGGCAAATGCAATAAGCCTTCTTTCGGTGAATCCGAGCTATCCAACGTCTGATGTCTCTGCAAGGCTCAAGAAAATGAAAGGAGTGGATTCGATTTTCGAGATAACTGGAGAATACGATGTTGCAGTGATCGTCTCCGGTTCGAATATAGCGGAGATCAACTCAACCATTGACGATATTCGCAAACTTCAAGGTATAGATGATACGAATACCGTTGTAGTGCTGAAAGTAGTGCGCTAAAAACGCAACAAATAGCATTATATTCGTCGTAATTCTGCGTTTATCGCAGAGCTGATTAGCTAAATGGCGGTTGGAAAGGAAGATTACTTCGATAATCAGGCAAATCATTATGCTCGTCTCCTCAATGCGGAGAGCACAACATCAACGATTAGCAATGTAAGCATACTAGATTCTACTCTACGCGAAGGCGAGCAGAGTGTCGGCGTCACATTCTCCAAGAGACAGCGACTGCAAATTGCATGGATGCTAGATTATTTCGGAGTAGATTTCATTGAGATCAGTCCGGTCATCTCCGATTCGCACAGAGAATCTTTGAAAGAGATGAAGCGGGCAGGATTCGGTGCAAAGATAGTCTCGCATGGTCGCGCTCTGCCTGATGACATAGATGTTGGCAGATCCTGCGACGCAGAATGGGTTGCGATGTATCATTCGATTTCCGATGTGCACCTGAAGAGCAAACTTCACGTTTCGCCGGAAGAAGCGCTAGAAAGATCGATTAGGGCAGTAGAATACGCCAAGGCCCATGGTTTGAAACTCAGGTTTACCGTAGAAGATGCAAGCCGCGCGGATCCTGAGTATATGACCCATTTCATATCAGAAATTACCAAAGCGGGTGCAGATCGGATTGGCATACCGGACACAGTTGGTGTGATGCTTCCAAGCGGAATGCGAAGACTAGTCCAAGTGGCTAGAACTGCGACGAATCTGCCCATCGACGTTCATTGCCACAACGATTTGGGACTTGCTCTCGCTAACTCGCTTGCTGGCGTGGAAGCTGGAGCAGACCAGATTCATGTTACAATTGACGGTCTTGGTGAGAGAGTCGGAATCGCTTCGCTTGCCGAAACGACGATGTCACTAAGACTCCTCTACGGAGTGAAGAGGGCGTTCAGGTATGAGATGTTGAGCGAGCTTTCCGCGCTTGTTGCTGGTTACTCAAACACTGAGATACCAATCAACAAGCCTCTAGTTGGCAAGAACGCTTACACGCACAAGGCTGGCACGCACCTTGCAGCCATAGTTCAGAATCCAGAGGCGTACGAGTTGATTCCTCCCAAAGCGGTTGGAAACTCCCGTAGAATTGTGTTCGGGGAGCTGTCTGGAAAACATGGTGCGGCTTTCTTGATGAAAACGCTCGGGTTGGAGCCCAGCGTTGAGGCGAGCCAGTCGCTGGCGAAGGGTCTAAAGAACCTTCGTTGTGGAGATTTGTTCGAATTGGGTTTGACAGACAAACTTGAAGCTGAAGCAGTTAGCTCAGCTGCGAATCTTACAGCGACTACTCGTAGGTGAAGGAGGAGGTGAAAGCAAAGAATTGAATTGCTTGGAATGTCTAGGAGAGATCAAAGCACCCAATGACGCGATTGACGGGGAAATCGTGACATGCGGTGAGTGTGGCTCATCATTCGAATTAGAGATCGCCCAGAATGGTGTAACTAATCTTAAGCCTGCAGAAAGCGTTGGAGAGGATTGGGGAGAGTAGGTAGCTCTTGACAAAAATCTCCATGCTCTACGACCTCGTGAGACTCGAAGAGAAGGCGATCATTGAGGCTGCGAAAAAACGAGGAAGTGCAATCGAACTCAAGACATTCGATTCACGTGATCTTTACTTCGACCTCCTTGACGGAAGCAATATTGCCGAGGCTTTTGGCAAGGTCTCGCTCCAGAGGGTAGCGCAATACTTCAGAAACTTACATCTCACGGCAGTACTGGAAGGTCATGGCGTGCAAGTAGTGAACAATCTTGATTCTGCTCAAGTTTGCGGAAACAAGTTACTCACGACGATGCTATTGGCAAAAGAGGGAGTTCCCACTCCTAGGACGAAACTAGCCTTTACTGAGGTCGCAGCGTTGAAAGCACTTGATGAACTGGGCTACCCTGCAGTCATCAAACCAACAATTGGAAGCTGGGGAAGACTTGTAGCTCTTGTGAACGATATTGATGCCGCCAAGAGCGTCATAGAGGATCGTGAAGAGATGTATCCCTTGTACCACGTCTACTATATGCAGGAAAAGGTGAAACGCCCGCCAAGAGATATCAGAGCTATAGTAGTGGGAGACAGGACTGTTGCCGCAATATATCGGATTTCGACGACCAATGACTGGCGGACAAATACCGCTCGCGGAGGAAGGGCTGAGAATCTTCCCATCTCCAAAGAGCTTGACGATCTTTGTGTCAGAGCAACAAGGACTTTCGGCGGAGGTGTTTATGGCGTCGATCTGATGGAATCGGAGGACCGAGGTCTCTTGGTTCACGAAGTCAACAACACAACTGAGTTCAAGAATGTGATGGCTCAGAGCGGAGTCGACATTCCAGGAATGATAGTGGAATATCTGATTGAAAAAGCGAAATCTTAGAGAGGCGGCTGAATGATGAAAAGTGAAAGCGAAGCATTACCTGACCAATCGCCTAAATTGAATGATGAAGTACGGAGACACAGGATTGACCTGATCGAAAAAGTGATTAGGGCGTACTCTCCATCCGGGCACGAAGGAAAAGTGGCTATTTTGCTGCACGAAGAACTCCTGACCATGGGACTTCATCCAAGAATAGATCGGGCAGGAAATGTCATTTGCGAATCTGGAACTGGCAGCACTACTCTTCTCTTTTGCGGGCACATGGATACTGTTCCAGGTGAACTGCAGGTGGCAGTGGATGAAAGGACAGTTTCTGGCAGAGGGGCATGCGATGCGAAAGGAGCACTTCTCAGTCTCCTATTTGCCTTTGAGGATCTGGCAAGATCGAAGTCAATAGGTGGCCAGATGATCTTTGCGGGCGTAACAGACGAAGAGAAGAATAGTGTTGGATTGAATGAACTAATCAGAAACAATGTGAAAGCTGATTATGCAATCTTTGGGGAACCCGGGGGTCCCTCAAGGATTACGGTGGGGTACAGGGGCCATTTGACAACGAGACTTAAGGTCATGACACCAGAGGTCCATGCTAGTGCGCCGATGCTGACGACAAATTCTGTCGAGGTTGCATTCGAAATTTACAACAAGATAAAGAGAGAATTCAACGCTTTGGACAGCAAATCGACCGATCAGGTTTCAGCGGCAGTGACAGAACTGCACGCCGGAAGTGCTCACAATGTAATTCCGGGAGAAACTCACATGACAGTAGATGTCAGGTTTCCATTTGGCTATTCGTCGAACGAGGCCAGATCAAGCATCGAAAGAGTGCTGTCGGAATTCAGACTGTTGAAAAAGGAAGTTCAAATCACAGTGGATTATGACGAGCCAACCGAAGCATACAGAGTGAAGTTAGAATCGCCGTTGGTAAGGGCGATGAGTCGTGCAATCTTGAGATCGGGAAAAAAGCCCACATTTATTGCAAAGTCTGGAACAGGGGACATGAACACTTATGCCCTAACTTTTGGGGTGGATACGTTGACCTACGGTCCTGGGGATGCGAAGCTTTCGCACACTTCTCAAGAAGTACTGTCGCTGGAAGAGATATTCGAATGCTCAAGCGTACTGTGCAATAGCGCGAGCGAATTGTTTATGATGACAAGTAAATCAAGCACAAATGAAATGGAAGAAAGGAGACCCGCATAGATGTGGCAGGAAAGACACTCGCTGAAAAAATAATTGGCGCGCATACAGCTGGCGGTTCGGTTTCGGCAGGAGAAGTCGTGATAGTAAAGGTGGACTATACTTTCACCCACGACGCAGCCGGGCCTTTGCTCATAAACCAACTCGGCAAATTGAAGACAGGTTCCATGGATCAGGAAAAGAATCGAACAATATTCTTCATCGATCACGCCGTGCCTAGCCCGACGAAGGAACTATCCAATGATCAAGCAATTGTAAGGAACCACGCCTTGAATAACGGGATGGTGCTTTCTGACGCAGGAAATGGGATCTGCCACCAAGTAATGGCTGAGGACTATTCCGGCCCAGGAGATCTCATTGTCGGAACTGATTCCCATACTTGTACCTCTGGTGGGCTAGGCGCCTTTGCGACGGGCATGGGGGCTACAGATATTGCCGTGGCTATGAAGCTGAGAAAGACTTGGCTTCGAGTACCAGAATCCATGAGGGTGAACGTCAATGGACATCTCCCACGCGGAGTCTTTGCGAAGGATATCATTTTGCTCACTCTGAAAATGCTCGGAACGGATGGGGCAACTTACAAGTCATTGGAATTTGCTGGACCAGTCATCGACGACTTGGATGTTTATGGACGCTTGACCCTCACTAACATGGCTGTGGAGGCAGGAGCAAAGACTGGTATAATCGCGTCGGACGGGAGAACAAGACAGTATCTGAAAGAGTTCGGACGAGAGGACAAATGGAAAGAGCTGAAACCAGACGATAACGCAGTCTATGAGTCTGAGGTCTCCATAGATGCATCAGTTATGGAGCCGCAAATAGCACTTCCCAGCTCTCCAGACAATGTGAGGCCTGTGTCCTCGGTCAGGGACGTCAAAGTGAACGAAGTGTTCATCGGTAGTTGCACAAACACAAGAATCGAAGACTTGAGGACTGTCGCGAAGATCTTCAAAAACAGACAAAAAGCGAAAGGATTGAAGCTCGTGGTGACTCCTTCCTCGCAAAAAGTCTACCTCAAGTGCATCAAGGAAGGAATCGTTGAAACTCTGATTCAAGCTAGTGCAATTGTGACTCCGGCAGGGTGCGGTGTCTGCTTTGGTGCGCTCGGTGGTATCCCAGCGGACAACGATGTCATATTTTCGAGCTCGAACAGGAACTTTCCAGGCCGGACTGGGAATCCGAAAGCACAGACTTATCTCGGTTCTCCTGCTACTGCAGCTGCAACGGCAATCACGGGATACATTACAGATCCAAGGGAGTTTCTTTAGGTGGTCTTGATGGCAGGAACATCTTGGAAATTCAAGGACAACATTAGCACCGACGAAATTGCGCCCGGCAGATTCATGAGTCTGCGGTCAAACATGCCAGAGTTGGCAAAACACACGCTTGAAGATGCTCGTAAGGAATTCCCGTCAAGTGTCAAGGTAGGTGACTTTGTCGTCGCAGGAAGAAATTTTGGAATGGGATCGAGCAGAGAACATGCTCCGATTGTGATCAAAATGTGTGGCGTGAAGGCAGTGTTGGCTCAATCCTTTGCGAGGATTTTTTACCGAAACGCAATAAACATCGGCCTTCCCACAATAATTTGCGACACATCCAAGATCGACGAAGGCGATCAGCTTGAGCTAGATCTTTCCACATCCAAAGTGATCGACGTTACCAAGAACATAGAGCTTAGTTTTCCCAGGATGTCAAAGACTATGGAAGCCATATTGAACGAAGGCGGCCTCATAGCCTACGTGGAAAAGTACGGCGATCTACTTCTCGCATGAGTCACAAGTACAAGCTAGCTGTCCTCAACGGGGACGGAATAGGTCCAGAAGTTGTAGGAAGCGCGAGATCGGTCCTAGAACAATCAGCAAGACTGAATTCGCTAGAGTTGGAACTTCTCCAACTTCCTATAGGTCTGGAGGCATACAACAAGTTTGGCAGAACTCTTCCTCCAGAAACTCTCTCTACCATGAGGGATTGTGATGGCTGGCTCCTAGGTCCACTTCAAGCGGGCTCGTATCCAAGGGACGACAAGGACTATCCCATGGCTTCAGGAAAGATAAGAAAAGCATTTGATCTCTTTGCAAACATTCGCCCGATCAAATCTTACCTGCCTGATTCGAAGAAGAACGTCGACATGGTTATCGTTCGGGAGAACACTGAGGATTTCTATCCTGATCGGAATCTCTTCAAAGGATACGGAGAATTCTGGCCGAATGAGGATACGGTGTTGTCTTTGAGGGTGATCACCAGGAAGGCCTGCAAGAGAATTGCTGACACAGCGTTTAGTCTGGCTCGTTCGAGAAACTCAAAGCGCACTGTAACCGCGGTGCACAAGGCAAACGTGCTGATTGAGGGCGACGGGCTATTCCTTGAAGAGGTGAGAAAGGTCAAAGAGTCATTCCCAGATATCACGTTGACGGACGGCCTAGTCGATTCAATAGGAATGCAGGTGGTTGTCTCTCCGGCGAAATTCGATGTACTCGTTACAACAAATTTGTTTGGTGATATACTCTCAGATGTGGCCGCAGCTCAGGTAGGCGGGCTTGGACTCGCGCCCTCTCTCAATTCTGGTGAAAAGTTTGCCATGGCTCAGGCGGTTCACGGCAGCGCACCGGACATTGCTGGAAAGGGGATCGCGAATCCGGTCGCCGAAATTCTCTCTTCTGCAATGCTTCTCAAGTGGCTGTATTCGAGGCATGGTGATGAATCGCTGAACAAGACTGCAAATAGTATTGAGAATTCAGTCGCAAAACAGCTTGCGACACGCGACAACAATCGCCTCACGGTCGACCTTGGTGGAAGTGCATCGACTAAGGATTTCACGAAGGAAGTAATCTCAAGTCTGAAAGAAAGTTAGGCACTTGAGAGCGGACTACCAAAGGGAAAAATAGCGGAAACGCGCCCGGATGCTGGTCATCTTCATGAGCGCGCAGAGCAATTCGAGCAAACAAGAATCAGTAACCTGCCCACTCTGCAATAATGAAATGACTTACATCCAGACCTGCCACCTCCGATGTAATGTCTGCGGGACAGAGCTTTCATGTGAGGATAAGGGCTGGTTCTGGGGATAGGCTCAATATCCTCGTATGCAATGGAATTTATAAGTAGACGCAATCATCGAGTTGCCTGAATTGCCGGCCGTCTCAAGGAAGTATTTTGGAACCAACGGTATCAGAGGTATTCCTGGCAGAGATCTCACTCTAGAGTTTGTAGCTGAGATGGCGCAGTCAATTGGGACATACTTCGGAAAATCAAAACCTGTTCTTGTCGGTCACGATGTCAGAAACTCAAGTCCTGCCCTCTCGAAGACTGTACTCTCTGGAGTGCTGTCTAGCGGGGACGATGCTAATGAAGGAGGGCTTGCCCCGACACCGGCCCACCAGTACGCCGTTAGAACCCTTGGATACGGAGGTGGAATCATAGTGACTGCTTCACACAACCCTGCCCAGTATAATGGGATCAAGGTAGTCGGTCCAGACGGGGTTGAGGTAAAGCGAGAAGACGAAGCAAGTATTGAGTCAATCTTCCTGGAAAAGAAATACAATCGCGCCGAATGGAAATCTGTTGGAATGCTCGGGAAAGAGACAAGGGTTGTTGAGAATTATATCCGAGGCATTGTTTCACAGGTCAACGCCACGAAAATAGCTGAAAGGAAATTCACTGTGGTTTTGGATGTAGGTAACGGCGCACAGGCGGTTGCTGCACCTTACTTGTGTGAAAGACTGGGTTGCAAAGTGATTACGATCAATGGTCAGGCAGATGGTAACTTTCCAGGAAGAGGACCAGAGCCCACTCCGTACGTTCTAAAGGACATGTCTGAAGCAGTTGTTTCATACCACGCGGACTTTGGAGTAGCGTACGACGGTGACGGAGACAGGAGCCTGTTTTGCGACGAAGAGGGCAAAATCTACTGGGGAGATAGAACTGGTTCTATGCTTGTTGACCACTTGCTGAACAAGCATCCCGGCGGACCTGTTGCAACAACTGTCAGCACCTCTCAACTGGTGGGGATTGTTGCCTCTCAGCACAGTGCGAGCACAATTTGGACGACAGTAGGCAGCGTTGACGTGTCCCGCGCAATGATAGACAATAAAGCCCCTCTTGGGTTGGAAGAAAACGGCGGATTCTTCTATGGACCGCACATTCCTGTACGTGATGGAGCAATGACCACGGCTTTGGTATTGGAAGCACTTTCATACAGCGGGCTGAGCTTCGGCACGCGGATAGGCAATCTAGAGACATTTTATCAGAAGAAAGCTAAGTTTGAATGCCCCAACGAAAAGAAAACAAGGGTAATGCAGGAACTCGAGTCAAAAGGCTCCAAAGGAAAAGTCGACAGGACAGACGGCTTGAAGATCTGGACCGACGAGCATAGCTGGATTCTTCTGAGGCCGAGTGGAACCGAGCCACTGATTCGTGTCTACGCGGAATCTGATGATGAATCAAAGCTGGAAGCGTTGTATCAGCAATTTGAGGGATTAGTAAAGGATGCTATAGGAAGATAGCTCGGGTGCATCAATGACTTGCGAAATGAACCCACCCTCGTCTTGCTATCTTCTTTGAATCGATGGTGACGGCGGGTTTTGTACTAGGGCGGACATGTCTTCCAACTTTACCAATGACTTGCAATCCACGTCGCTTGATCTCCTGAGCATAGACAGGATCGAATGTGAAGACTAACTCGTATTCCTCGCCCCCGAAGAGAGCCAACTCAGTTGCGCTTAGATTGTTGCTCGCAGCGAATGCTTCAACCCCATTAGCCACTGGAACTCTGTTCAACTCTATGTTGACTCTGCTGGATTCTGCCAAGTGGTAAAGCGAAAGTGCTAGTCCGTCGGAGGAATCTATACAACTGGAAAAGCGACGTGCTACCAAGCTTCTCAAATCAAGCCGTGCTCTCGGTCTCAGAACGGATTTCGTCGCAATATCTCTGAACCTTCCGGTTGACTTTGCCTTTGCCGAGAGTATCAAGAGTCCTGCGGGCTGAAGACCAAAATCTCCGCTCACAGCCACAAGATCGCTTGGTCTTGCTTTGCTACGAGGAACCACCTTGTCCGAGTATCCAAGAATCAGAACATCAATTACAACATCCGAAGAAGTTGCATTTGTGTCTCCTCCGAGAATCTTAAGATCGTATTTCTTCTCAGCTTCCCTGAACCCTTGCGCCAGTCCACATACGAAACTCCGCGTTGAAAGCTTCTCTGGAAGTCCGATTGACACTAGGCAGTGTGATGGCTTGACTCCCTTTGCTGCAAGATCGCTCACACTGGAAACTATGGCCTTGCTCGCTAGTTGTGCTGGAGTCATGCCCTCGGGAACATCGGTGAAGGAGACCAGCATATCGCACTTCGAGACAAGAAGCTTCTTTCGTATGTTCAGGGTCCATGTAACGTCGTCGTCAAACGGATCCTTCTTTCCAGGACCTAGTCTTCCCCAGATTAGCCTTATGATTTCCTCTTCATCAAGCACTTTCTTCGTCAACGAGATCAGCTGGATCCGAGTTTCTTCGCGATTTCGACGATTTTCTTCGAATAATCCTCAACAAGCTGTTTTGCTCTTACTGGCGTCCTCGCCTCGGCAGATACTCGCATCACATTTTCAGTGTTTGAACCTCTTATTAACACCCAGGCCTTATCCCCAAGTCTAACCTTTATTCCGTCCGTAAGATCGGCGTCTGTCTCGGTTGATGATATTGCTTGAAGGATTTTCGGTGTCAATTCTCGAACAATCTCGATCTTCGCTCTGTCCTGATAGTACGTTTTGAAATTTGAAAGGAGCTCCTTGAGCGAACCCTCTGAGTGAATCATTTTTGCGAGCATTGTGGACGCGTAGACACCGTCTCTGCACATTACAAAGCCCGGCTCGATGTATCCTCCAGAACTTCCTTCACCTCCTGCACCACAGCTGTTTTCAATCAGTTTTCTAACGACGTTGGCTTCGCCGACTTTTGAGTACACAATTTTGCCGTTGTACTCACGCACAAGGTCTTCTGCGGCTAGGCTAGTGTCCACGCTGATTGCAACGCTCCGATTTCTCGAGTTCTCCAGGAAATATCGAAGACAAATGAGAAGTGTAGCATCCCCGGTGAGCTTGTTGCCTTGTTGATCTACGATGACCAAGCGATCAGCATCGCAATCGAAAGCGAGTCCCGCGTCACAGTTATCTTTGGTTACCATGTTTGAAAGCGCTGTCAAATGATCGACTGTAGGGTCGATAACTCTTGGAAATATGCCGGGCGTGTCATGAATAGAGTGCACAATACATCCTTGGTAGCTCAGCAATCTGGGCACGAAGAGAGAACCTACGCCGCCAGCAAGATCGAGTGCCAGTTTGACGCCCTTCGCGCTGTCCTTTCCTGCCTTGTTTTTCAGAATCTCTTCGTAAATAGCTCGGTTTCTTATCACTACTCCTTGCCTTGGTGCAACACTAGACGGGGCAGATTCGATCTTCGCGAGTTCATCTTCGAATACTCCTCTTCCACCAGATACTATGAACTTCATACCGTTCCACTCTGGCGGATTGTGCGACGCGGTGACGACAATTCCGCCATCGAGATTTTGTGTGGATACTTCCTTGAATACACTGGGTGTGGAAGAGTATCCGAGATCGAAAACTGTGCATCCAGCCTCTACTAGTCCTGAGAGAACTGCTTCTTTCAGGATCTGTGCTGTGCGTCGGGTGTCGCTTGCCACCGCGACCTTCCCAGATTTCACAAAATTTCCAAATTTGAGTGAAAACGTGCTGGCAGTCTTGGCATCAATATCTAGATTTACAATGCCTCTGATGCCAGAAACGGTGACAATTGCCAATCTCGATAACACTCGATCCTAATCGTCAATAAGATAACCACGTTAAACATATTATATATTGTGTGACACAAGTGCGCAAGAATCGTTTGCCCTGGTAGCTCAGCCTGGTCAGAGCGATTGCCTCGTACGCTTTGCGAGATCAAAAGTTTCCAGCAGCGGAGAAAGCAATAGGTCACGGGATCGAATCCCGTCCAGGGCTCTCATCGTTCGAATCCAGATCCTGCGCGTCATTTTAAATGAGAGATGGAAGTTGATCTCAAAAGATTTCCTAGCGGTCGCCAAAAGCGAATGGGATCTCCACTAGCGTATCTCTGGATCGCTGTCTAGTTAGCATTGGATTGAGAAATCATTCAATTTCGGGCAGAACCAGTCAAGAGCAACTCGTATTAGAATTTCCAGATTGGATTTTCTATGCATTATTACGATCTGTTGGTGCGTTTTCGTTTCCTTCGGATGTCCCCGTGAATCGCTCGTTTATGGGCTTTCATGAGTCGCTGTTTTTCTGTTTTCTTGGATGCCATGTGAACACCAAGAGGCGCGCAGTTTTAGAACGTTTTGGTAACTCTCAAACAGCATGCAATAATTCTTCTGCGTGACCATCGACCTGAACCCGTCTGTATACCTTCTTAATCTTCCCGGACTTGTCGATGAGAAAAGTGGAGCGCGTGATGCCCATGAACTTCTTACCATACAAATTCTTCATCTGGTACACTCCATATGTCTTCGATACTTCGTGATCAATGTCGGCTAGAAGAGGAAAATTCAGGCTATACTTTGTTCTAAATTTGGAATGCGAGTCAAGGTCATCGTTGCTGACTCCAAGAATCTGAACATTCTTCCTATCAAACTGGGGCAAAGAATCTCTGAAAGAGCAGGCTTCCTTGGTGCATCCTGGAGTATCATCTTTGGGGTAGAAGTAGAGCACGACATCCTTCTTTCCCCTGAATTGTGATAGGGTGTAGGTCTTTCCATCGTCTGACCGAAGTTTGAAATCTGGTGCTTCGTCTCCTTCGTTAAGTCCACTTGCCTGATCTTTGTGGCTTGACACAAGTAAGACGAATCTCTTCACTAATTTATTGTGTTTGTCCTGCCTCAAGAAAACTTAAGAAAGCCAAACGAAACAAACACGCTTGCGCGGGGGTCGCCCAGCCTGGTCAAAGGCGCAGGTGGCGTAGCATATGAGGGTGCTAAGCTTGCGAGACTGAGGACCATTGTCTGATTCGGGCGTTTGCCCATATGTTTCAGCGATGGAGCGGAACTCCTGTCCCTTAGGGGTTCGTGGGTTCAAATCCCACCCCTCGCACTACATTCCATGCGGGAACACTTAATAGCAGGAAGCTGTTATCATCTTCCTGACCATGCATGCAGAGACAGGTGCGTGTACTCGAAGGTAAATCGATGGAGAGCTTCCTGAAAGGCTTCAACAGCGAGGCCACAAAGGAAAGCTACTACAAGAAGCTGGGACAGTTCTTGGAGTTTCACTCCATCACGCCGGATGAATTTCTTCAAAAGACGATCCAGGATCACAAATTTGCGGAGCACTGCATCATAGATTATGTAGAGGCAAGAAGGAAACAAGTAAGCGGATCGACCTTCAGACAGACCAGAGACGCTCTGAAGCATTTCTTTGAAATGAACGACCTTGACAACGGAATAAACTGGCCGAAGATAAACAAGCTCATTCCTCGTGGCAGGAAGGTTGGATCAGACAGGGCTCCATCTGTCGAAGAAATCAGGTCAATCATAGAAAACTCGGACATGAGGACAAAGTGCATCGTCTTGCTTCCGACAAGCGGTGGGTTCAGGGTCGGGGCCTTCGATTATCTGACATGGGGCGATGTCAAACCAATTGTCAGAAATTCTCAAGTTGTCGCTGCAAGGTTGACGATCTACCGTGGAGAGCCGGAGGAGTACATCACATTCATCACTCCAGAAGCTTACAATTGTTTGCTTGAGTACAAAGCAAGGAGAGGAGCAATAGGCGAAGTGATCACGAAAGACTCTCCATTGATTCGCGACGCCTGGGACTCTAACAAGTACAGGAAGTACAAGAAGCAGAATCCTTCAGAAGCAAAGCCTCTTTCCTCGAAAGCGATCGCAAACCAGATGGGTGTTTTGTTGAAGAAGATTGGGATCAGAGACTCAGAGAGTCGTCTCAGGTACGAGTTCAAGCAGATCCACGGATTTAGAAAGTTCTTCGAGACAAACGCTGGGAGGGGCCTGAAGCCACTCGATATCAAGGTGCTTATGGGGACGAAGTACAACTACTACAAGCCGACCGAGGAATATCTCCTTGAAGAGTACCTGAAAGTCGTGAAGTACCTCACAATCGCAGAAACGTTCGAGCTCAAGGATAAATTGGAAAGACAGATTGTTGTGAGCGACAGGAAAGTAGGAGAGCTGGAAAGGGACAACCTCTTCCTCCAGAACAGACTTGGCAAGATTGAGCAAAGCTACGAGGAGTTGAAGAAACTTGTGGAGTCAAGGATGCTCCAGCCCGTTGCAAAGGACGTTCCAAGATGAACGGACTTACGATGCCTGGTACGGGGCACTTAACTGGGGGGGGCAGTAGCACAAGTGACTTGTAGTAGGACAAGGGATCTTCTGGAGACTGCTCATAATTTTTGAATGTAGTTATCATATTGGACTGGCAAAGACAGAAAAAGAGAATTCTTAGTCTAGTGCTTTTTGATCTAGTTTCAAAAGCTGCTCAATACCACCCTTCCATGCTTCGGCGATCTTGTAATTGCGATACTTGCCTTCTCTAGAGCTAATGAGTATGCCTCTTTCCGAGAGTTCTCCGAGTATCTGCGAAAGCCGGCTCCGAGTTACTTTGACCTTTTTCTGAATCTCAAGATCGGAGGCGTTGATTTCCTTTCCTTCAAGCGAGATCTTCAGCAACTCTTTGTGCACTACGCCGAACTTGGCCAACACATGTTCGATGTTTTTCATCTCCTCCACAAATGATGGCAGGTGTTCGATCGCGACCCTTCTTGCACCCTTCTTCACTGCATTCTCTATTGTTTCAAATGATACTTGCATCATCGCCGATGGTATCGCTCCGCTGACGTAGTGGATTCTCTCAACAATGTCGCGTGGCATCACCTCGGATGGATTGAATTTCGAAGATGATGACGACGTGCCACTCTTTTCCTTTGACGAAGCCGAGGCCCACCTCAGGCGGTTGTAAATTATCTCGCTTGACTCTGTCAGATTAGGCAACCTATCTATTCCAACAAGCTGTTCAAATTCCCTGTGGATTTCTCGGACCGTGCCTCCCGCATACTCAAACTGTTCGGCAATCCCTCCAGAGGTTGCAAGCACTATGATCCTATTCTGAGATTCGAAGAACCTTCTTTCTGCTGCAAAAAATGAAAGCAACACTTTCGAGTCTGCCTTGTCGAGCTCGTCTATCAGGAAGATCGGTTTCATGTTTTTCTCGGAAGCATCTTCGATGAAGCTCTCAATCAGCGTAGGCAGTCCATGTGAGGATTTGGATGGCAGTTTGTCGTTTGCCTTCTTAGCCTTCTTCCAAGCTGCTTCTAGAGCTTCTCTTGCAATCGGGATTGCGGCAGATAGCAGAGGGTTGTAAAAGGCTACGGCCGCTGAAGCAACTGCTTCGGCCACATCCTTGCTCGTCGTGCCGGACGCGCGAGCCAAGATGCGCTTTCTGAAGCTTTCGGTCGTTGATTCAGATAGAATCGAGACCTCTTCCCAGATCTTCATGTAGAATAGATCTGAGAGCTCTTGCGGCTCGCTTTTGTACATGCTTTCGCTCACTGAGCAGTAAACGGGCAGGAGCTTTGTCGACTTACTACCTGACTCTCTGACTATCCTTCTGACAACCGCGTTCAATAGTGTTGATTTTCCGTAGCCCTTGCCTCCGACAACTTGGAGTCGAAGCGGGTTTGCAACATCTCTATATGAAAGAATCATCTTTGAGATGGTTTCAGCGCGGCCGTCGATGTCTAGGAAGAGCTTGTCAAAATACGGATCGTCGTAGTAAAGATGTCCTTGGAAAAAGGGGTTGAATCTGAGACCGAGCTTGTCATATCGTGCAGAGGATGCGGACAATGATGGGTTAACGCGTTCCTTGTTTATTTATAAATATGT
>JAKAPU010000101.1 GCA_021806865.1 archaeon | reverse complement strand
CAACTTCACCAAAGCTAGCACATACGGTGCTTCGAGCGGAAATTCCGAAGACTTGGAATGCACTTCTGTGAACGAAACCACTTCGCCACGGCCAGAAAGTTCCACAGTGCGAAGGCTTTGAGATTTACAGACACGACAGCTCGCTCTCGGTGGCACGGTTACGTGCCCTTGCTCGCAAGCAAGTCCCAGCAGCTTGCCGTTCCTGCCAGCCAAGTAGAAATCTGAAACTGACAGCAATTACTCTTTCACCTTTTTTGGAATATGTGAACCTGGACTTCCACTCCAGCACCGCCCATGGAATGAGTCATAGCCGTCTTTGCATCCTTCACTCTGCGCGACTTTTCGACTTTTCCAAGAAGTTGAGTGTACACTTCGTAGACCTGGCCGATTCCGCTCGATCCAACTGGATGTCCCTTTGCTTTCAGCCCGCCAGAGGTGTTGACAGGAATGCTACCGTCGATCTGGGTCGCACCGCTCTCAACAAATCTTCCCGCCTGACCTTTTTCGCAAAGGCCTAGGTCTTCGTATCCGATCAATTCGTTGATTGTGAATGCGTCGTGAATCTCGATCATATCCATGTCGTTCACGTTTTTCTCTGACATCGAGAGCGCGTCCCTTGCTGCTAATCTCGTCGCCACAAATCCCGTAAGCTCTTCTCTGTAGATGAATTCAGCGTCGCTTGCTTCAGCACTCCCGATCACATCGATCGGCTCATCGGTGAAATTCTTGGCAAGATCTTGTTTGCACAAAACCACTGCGCTCGCTCCGTCGCAGATTGGGGAGCTATCAAGTATCTTCAGAGGCGTAGAGATCTTTCTCGATGCAAGTACGTCTTCCACAGAGATTAGTTTTTGTAAGTAGGCCTTTGGGTTTTCAAAGGCGTTCTTGTGGTTCTTGACAGCGACGAGAGCCATCTGCTCCTCGGTTGTCCCGTACTTCCGCATGTGTTCTCTTGCCGCGAGAGCGTTGAGAGCTGTGAGAGTAGCCCCGTTCCACTGCTCGAAGGGCCTGTCAGAAGCCATCGAAATTATTTCGAGTGCTTCCGGCGTCGTTTTTGTTGTCATCTTTTCTACGCCCGCACATAGCACTACGTCGAAAGCTCCTGAGAGTATTCCCAAGACCCCCTGCCTGAGAGCCGATCCGCCCGAGGATGAAACTGAATCCAGACGTACGCAGGGCGAGTTTTCAAACCCATAGTTATTTGCAAAGCTGGGGGCAGTGTTTGCTTTGTGTTCAAAAGACTCGAAGGCCTGCCCGAGATAGACTGCCTTCACATCCTTTCGCTGAAGTTTGGGGCAGTTTGCAAAAAGCTCGTCCAGAGCCTCGTTCAATAGCTCCTGTCCGGTCAGCCCTTCTCTCTTCCCGTATTTCGCGCAACCGGCCGACACCAGGGAGCAAAGCGGCTTTTCCAACTTGTTTTCCAGTCGCAAAACCTCTTCCAATATGGATTTCTCTTTCAAGCTCTTCTTAACATAAATCAGACGAAGTAAAGAGAACCACGAACAAACATTGCACAGTCTCTTGAACTAGAAATTTCGTAATTGGCATCAGGTAGTAAGAAAGAGCCTTTATACTTCGCTTCTCGACGGCGTTTTGCTTTGGGACGTCAAACTCTTATTGTTTGCTTCTGAGCTGGGGTCTTGAGTGATTGAGTTTCCTCTTTCGGCCACCTGTATGCATACCAGACGATTAGGACTGGAACTACAGTCTTTGCTATCTCATGAAGTATCGCATAAGGAGGAGCACCTGTCGTAAACGCACCAACGATCGCATTTGCCCACCTGTTTATCGAGTCCTTGAGAGATAGAGCAAGAAAAGCCATCACCACTGGAATCAGTAAAGAGACCGCTGCACCCGTCAGGTATTCAGAAGTCAAATTAACGCCTCCTATTTCTCCAGACATCACCATTTGTATCCCGCCAGGCCCAAAAAGCCCTAACACCAAGACTGTCAAGAAAAGAACAATATAGAACATCCATAATGCAAAGATCTTCACTTTATGTGCCAAATTATCCATTCCTTCACCTCCTAAGATTAATCTCTAATCAGAAAAGGCACTCAGTCTCACTTAAGACTGGAAGACGATCAGTTGAACTGATAATCAGCAAAGGTGGCAAAGGATTTAGTGACTGGTAAGAATGTGAATCACCGCGGAAACAGGTTGCATTCACAAAAACAAAGCTACGAAGAATTCTTTCTGAGAAATCGTTAGGTCGTACATTCCACTTTCGCTGTTATCATAGCTGGTGATCGTGTTCTCGATTTAATAGGAATGAAACTTGATTTTCACTATAAGCTTGGAGGTGAAAGAGAGAATCATGCAAGCTCAAATTGGAAAAGGAGCTCTTCTCGAAGAGTTGCGCACAAAGATTACTTCGTCCACGATGAAAGAAGCTACTCCTTTTGGGAGTATAGTAGAGCACAATCTAGTTGGGGAAGCTACGGGAGTATTTTCTGCTCGCCATACAGAGACAATCACAGTGTTTTTCAAACACGACCGTGCATACGAATGGGACACAAAGTTCTCACAAACCACAAACGAGGGAGACTTCATAGTCGGCACTGGTCATGGAACCGGAAAGATGACTGGGCCAAACTCGCACGAAGATGAAGGTGAAGTTCTCTTCATGACTCAATCGCCGAGACTTTCTTGGCTGAACAACAAGAAGGCACGAATCGAGTCTACGGGAGATATGAAAACCGGCGAAACTTACGAAAAGATCTTCGCACTGTAGAGATAGGAGTTCCACTCCCCCTTCTTCTTTTTGAATTCTTCACTATGCTCATAGATCTTTGCTCGATGATATAAAGTCGAAAATGTGCGGCAGATCATATAAGGGGAATAGAAAGTGCTACTCCCAGAAGTTCCTACCAGCAAAGATTGCAAAGATAGGTGAACTGGAGATTCCGTAGTTCTCTTCGGGCAACAATAACGAGCTTTTCATAACTCCTGTATTCATTGAATGCTGTGTGTTTGGATTCTCTGTCAAAGTCTTCAAACGATAGAGCTTTTGCAAATGAGTCTTTGGTCTCTTCACGTTCGTTCTTTCTTTGACGTTTGGAAGAGCTTTGTGTTTTTCTGTTTAAAGGTGCATGGGGGGCTTCAAAGTTAACAGATTCAACTAGTCTAGCCAGTTCTCTGAAAGCGTACTCGTTAGAAGCTATTGGATTCTTGACTATGCCTTTGCCTTTCTCGTAGGTGTTAGATGCTAGAAAGCTCTTCATTGTCACAGAGTCGATGTCGTTTGTCGATATTTTACTCTGTCTTCGATTAGGTCACTATGTTCTATGACTAGAGGAGTCGAAATTGGGCCGTTCTGATAGAGATAAAATCGAGAATTTCTCGAAATATCTAAACAGTTATGTCGAACCCTACTCTAATCGCGCACTCTATGTGATAGTAGCGCGCCCCGGTCCTTGATCCCTTGGAAAGGGCGTATCGGGACTCGATAGGCAGATTGCAATACTTGCAGTTTGCCGGGTTCCTTCTGCGCTTCCTAACCTGAAGATCAACGATCTTTATGCTTCTGGTTTGACCGAGCAGCACGGGTTTTTTCTCCTCTGTCGCACCCTTGACCGGAGCTGGTTTAGTGATTGTTTCTGTCTTTTTCAAGACTGTGTTCCCCATGCCTGAAAGACCTGCTTATAAGTTTCCGATGCATTGCAAAGCGTCATAGCGTTTATTCGTCTACCAAGCTCCTTTAGCTGATAAGACTCAGTATATATCCTTACAATCTCGCGCGTACCCGCCAGCCAAATTCCTGCCTTAAACCCTGATTTCCTTTGAATTGTGAGTCACGAGTTGCACCAAAGTTTAAAGCGAGAGAGCGAAAAAGGCGTTTGCAGGTGTCAAAATGCAAGAAGGCGCCAATTGGATTGAGTTTCGCAGTCTAAAAGACCTCTTTTCTTTTGTGATAACAAAGACAATGCCTGGCCAGCAGGTCATTTCTCTAATAAGGTATAGGGAGTACACGTACACCTTCACGCCGGTCGGCGACTCGGTGATGGTGTTTTTCACCCGGGACATGCCAAAGTCTTCGTACTACGCCTGGGATGCAGAAAAGGATGAGTTTATCCCGGTTGCTCATGCAGACCGTTCAAGGATAAATGTTCTGATCCAGGAAGTCGTGGACGACACTCTGATCAACTCGCTGTTTTACAAAAAGAACTAGACGGCGAGCGGCTTATTTGGCTCCGCTAGCTCGACCTTTCCGCTCCGCAACCTGAACATGTTCGGGTATATCGTGTGTATGGGAACGAGTGTCTCTGGCGCGATCTCGTTGATGATATAGTCGATGTCAGCGCCGGACGCGTGTCCGGAGCAGTGTGCGAACACTCTGGTGAGCTCAAACCTCCGCAGCCAGTTGCGCATCCTCGCTTCGTCGATCTCACCCTCCTCGTTGAAAGGCTCGCTGGTGGAGTGGAGGTAGATTCCGCGACTCGGCCTGATGTCTATGAGCTCGCTGATTTCGTACGAACCGATAGCCATGATGACCTGAGACTCGTGCTTTTTGATCTTCTCTGCTGTCCATGCGTTTTCGCGATTGTAGTAAGGTCGGTCTAGCTTGTCATAGTCCGAGTCAGAGTATGATCCAGTCTTCTCGCGCGGTTTGTATATCACGATGTTTGGGTCGTCGAGCTTCGGGATCTTCAGTGAAGTGTCCCTCTTTGATAGGGCTTCGAGGTATCTTGCGACGGTCGGAGTGATCACCAGTTTTCTATCGGTTTCTTTTGCTATTCGGTGGAACGAAGTGAATCGGTCAATATCCTTGTATGAGTAATGAGCAAAAACAAAACCACCCTTTGTTTCTTTGATGTGCCCGAGGCATGCATCGTGGACATCTCTTTCGCTCATAGTGGCTGGTTCGTTGATCCTAGTTCCCTCGCAGAGCATGAGGTCAGGCTTGGCTTTCTTTGCTCGTTCTACAAACTCTCTTGTCATGTCTCCCCTGTTTCCATGCATCCTCAAATCACCAGAGTAGACGATTGTTGAATTGCTCGTCCTGATTATGAAGCCGTAGCAGCCAGGCACCGAGTGATCTACGTGTATAGGTTCGATTTCTATCGAGTCGATGTTGAACTTGCCAGATTGCGTGGTGAAAGTGTATATCTTGCGCCGGATCTCACTTTTCCTTTTTGGGTCGGAGCGATCTTTGAATTTTGTGATCTCAAACTCTAGCCTCGCATCCTTCTGGGCCTCCAGTGATTCTATAATGTCCTTGCAAGTTTCACCCATCCACAGCGGAATGTCTTCGCGCAGGAAGGAAATGTAATCAGCGTGATCAGAGTGCGCGTGGCTCAAGACGACCGCATCGGCTGAACGGTCTTCCTTTGTGCGTCGACCGGCTTGTCTTAAGAGATCTTCGCGATATATCCCACTCAACTCTGGGAGTATTCCAAGCGCGAGAAAATCTCCGATTCCATTAACTGTCCGAGGAGAGGACATCCAGTCATAGTAGGCAGCCCTTGCGGCGTAGCTCTTTCCAAAGTCAAGAAAGATTCTTGTTCCCCTATCCTCAATGAGAATTTTGTTTCCTCCGATCTCGTTCAGTCCACCAAGTAGCGTGATAGAGGAAGAACTGGGCAAGCACTCTTCACCGCATTCACAGATAATATATGCTTTCACAAAAGGTCGCTCATCTACCAGTACCAAGAAAAACATCTACCATGATCCAAAGTTTTTGCATGACGTCTCAGTGGAATTGTAGTCTTGGATTTCCAGATTGGCATTACTCGAGTAATGAAGTGCCCCACAATATCGCCTCCTCCGGAGCCGACTTGCCCCTTCTTGATGCTTGGACAAATCTCCATTTGTTACGAGTCGAATTATTCGGTCTATGGTCTTGCTTTCGATAGGTATTGTTCTTCGCAACCTTCGGCTGATTGTGCCAATCACTAAAATAGTAGCTGCAAAAGCACAAATTGCAGGCGTTTTCCCATTCTAACCAAGCAAGTCGCGGATTTTCTATCTGAATTCAGAATGGGCACTCACGCAGTGTTATTTTACTGCGTCCCCGAGAGCAAATACGAAGTGCTATTCAGCCACCTGGAGTATGGAGCAGGCCGTCAAGGACTGGCGTATGTCTGTTCCGAGGAAAGTCCGCAACACGTCCAAGACGAGATGAAAAAGTTCGGACTGGATACCGACGAGCTTAGAGCAAAAGACATGCTTGCAATCGATAGGTGCAACGAGCTCTACATCGTGAATGGCGAGGTAAACATTCCCGAAATCATGAACTCATTCTCCGAACTCTCCAAGAAATACAAAAGGATGGGCTTGGAAGGGTTGCGCGCCGCAGCAGAAATGTCATGTTTCTTCCGAGAGAACAAGATGAAGGAACTAATGAAATATGAGTATACCTTGCATAGAAAGTTCGGCTTTCCTGCTGAGGGAATCTGCGCGTACAATGTCTTCGACATGACCAGGTCGGGCCATCTCGAGATGCTGATGCCAATGCTCAGGGCCCATTCTACGGCAATACTGGCTGGTCCCAAGGAAAGCGTGATCCTTGAACCTGAAAAGGTTGAGGACAAAGATGTCGAGCGGACGATGCATATAGAAATGTGAGAATCGCCCATCAGCATTCGAGTAGTTTACTCCCTTATGTTACTGCAGACTTTGCCCAGCTGAGTCAGACATCCTTGAACGAAGTCGTCAGTTCGCAAATGCGAGATAATTCTAACCTAGATTGAATATCCATCTACGAACAAATCTGCTGACGAGTTTCATTGCCGAAGCCTCAGTTTCGTACTAGTTTCCTTTCAGAAACAAAGGACGTGTTTACACACAGATGAAATCACTTTGACTTTAAGCGGCAAGCGTATTGATTTGTTCCTATCATTCTCAAATTTGGCAAACATCTTCCTGCATTAAATACAACGGACACATCTGGAAAGTAGTTGAAGGAGCGTTGATATTCGAATCAGGCTATCCTGCTCGACTAGAATCTGATTCTTCAGCTGCGCAGATTTCTCGGCGCAGGTTTCTCCGAAGACTTGCTGTCATAGCCGCTCTGATTGGGGGCGTTGTGAGCGGAATTGTTGGGTATCAGACCTTCTCTCGAATAGCTAGGACATCGACAAAAGTCTCAATTCCGGCTCCGGCCAAAGAGGGGACGATGTCTCTCGAAGAAGCAATATCTCGCAGAAAATCGATCAGGGGCTACACGGCAGAACCAATTAGCATTTCTCAGCTCTCTCAGATTCTCGGGGCAGCTCAGGGAGTTACTCACGATGGTCTGAGAAGCGCACCCTCAGCCGGCGCGCTATATCCTTTGGAGATTTATGCCGTAGTGAAGGAAGGCGGCGTAACAGGTCTTCAATCTGGAATCCATCATTACAAGCCCTCTAGCAATACGTTGTCGTTGACCAAAGTTGGTGATCATTCACATGAGCTGCAATCAGCATCTTTGGATCAGGAAGCAGTGGGAAGTGCTGCTACAACTATTGTAATAGCCGCTGTATTCGAAAGAACTACAGTCAGGTACGGACAGCGTGGTGTGCAGTACGTCTTTCAAGAATCGGGGCATGCAGCACAGAACATTTACCTCCAATGTGCGGCATTGAATCTAGGCTCTGTTGTCATTGGAGCATTCGACGAAAAAAGAGTGCGCCAGGTACTTGGGGCTGCTAGCAATGAAAGACCGGTCTACGTGCAGCCAATCGGAGTTCCAAGTGCCTAAAGATTGGTTGGAAGTTTAGTTGGTAGTCCACTTTTTTCCGGTATACTGTTTCTAGGGAATCCAGCTTCCGATCGTGAAACAATGGATTCCTGTAGGAAGAGAGCTTTGAACGTCTTGAGATGTGTATGAATTCGTGGAGTTTCCATCGATTCATGTGTCTATTTAAAAGGGCCCCGTCCATTTTCTACACATGCGCAGGAAAAACTATCCGTGCTAGATAGAAGTATTCTGTTTTTTTCCAAGCTAGTCTATCGGTTATGATACTAGCAGTTTTGTCCACTAGCAAAGTCCACATTCTTGTCTCTTGAAATTGCCGGCTTAGACTCGTTAGGTGAAAGAATCACAACGAATCCATACTAGATTCGTGCAGACATTCTGTCTGATAAGAAACATTCTCTTAGTGTTCTGCCTAGCCGAACAGCTGCATGAGTAAGTAGTATAAAATAATCGAACCCACACATTGTACGTCGCAAATGTAATGACCTCCTCTAGTAAGGTAGTTGCTACAATTGGTTTCATCCCTATCATAGTCATTGCATCTATTTTTGGTGCCTATCTTTGGCTAGGTCCTCTTAGTACATCGACTTCCAAAGTTACCCCTCCCTCGGCCTTGAGCAACGTGAGCACTAATCAAATTCTCGGCGTTAGGCTTGCGCTTTCCATCAATACGAGCACGGTAGTACTGAATGAGTCAACCGGCAACGAAAGTGCGATTCTGGTAAATATTTCTGATTTCAACATTCGTTCAACCCAAAACAACATTTCAGCTACGGGAAGCTGGCCGATCAGGAACCTTACCGCCGGAACGTGTGCGTTCAACTATCCATTCGGAATCGCGATCTTCAAAGGAAACTATGATTCAAGAAATATATCACTGGCCAAGTCTTCGATTCCTCTCTTTCCAATTATACCCTGTCCATTTGGAGGTGCTCCCGCCGCTTACTACATCTTTGAACCGAATAGCAGTCTTGCAGGCATTCTCTCGCAACCTGTCATCACATCTTCTTCGTCCAATACTGCCACAGTTACCACACAGTATAGCTATGCTCCAAAACTAATGTCTGAGAGTATTCCCATCACCGGATATTGCTGCAAACAGGTGACGCTGCCGAACTGCGACTGTTACACTATAGGATACAATCCTTTCACGATTGGGACTTACACCGTTGTTGGGGGCGACGAGTGGGGAAACTTGGTGGTTCTCCACTTTGCAGTTACGGCTTCACAAAGTACCACTTCAAGTTCTTCCCCAAGTATCGGAGCAGACAAGATCGCAATTCAATGGCTTTCCGTTAGAGCAAGCTCTTCAAACAAGTTTGCTCCGACGATATGGTCGTCGCTTCTTGTCGGTAGCGCGATGTCTCAGTTGACTGCATCGATAGATGGATCGCAGATTTATTCTCAGCAGCTAAACCAAGAGAATGTCTCTAATTTCCCATACGAGGTATCTATACAAATTAACAAGAGTTCAAACTTGTCAATTGTAGTCGGGCATAGCTATGTCGTAACCTACACCGCTACTTTCCGAGACAAAATTGTCGACACTATTTCTTCAATGGTCATGGCACTACCACCGAGCCCTTCCAACATCACCGTGAGCGGCTGGGAACTATGCGCGAAAAATTGCGTATATCCTAGTCCGTACCTTGCCGCGATGATCTATGTCAATGCGAGCGTGCCTCTTTCACAACTTCAAATTTCTTTCAACGGTAGCTTAGAGATAACAGATTCTAGCTGGAGCTCTAGCAATACTCTTGCTCAGTATGTCGAACTGTACAAGGCCTCGCCCAGCAATACAACGGTGCCGATCCTAACTGGACACTCATACAACGTAACCTTTGCTGCGACGTTTGAGGATGGAACGAGCTCGACATCCTCTGTCGTGATGACGGCTTCATGAATCAAAAGTTGCTCTTCTCAATGCTACACTCATTCTTTCATTTCGGCACGCAAACTCGACAGATTCAGTTTGATTTCCAGTCTCTAGTCATCGGA
>JAKAPU010000100.1 GCA_021806865.1 archaeon | reverse complement strand
ATGAAAGGATTCTCTACGTCTTCAAGTCTACAAGCTAACGTTGTGTCGTTCGTCAAAGGTAAAGCCCCAAGAGTTCTTCGAGGAAACACTCGAAAATGCTGATATCCACATTTTGGAATTGCTATTGGAGTAAACTATCTTCGATGATGGATAGTTATTATCACATTTGATGATCATGCAAGCGTTTAAGGGAAACAAACCGGCCACCTCACCTTTGAGGTGAATAAGAATGAGTGTAACGCAAGTTGAAACCGGTCGTATGCGACTCAAGGACAAGGTGGCAGTGGTAACTGGCGCGGCTTCGGGAATCGGGCGAGCGACCGCTTTGCTTTTCGCGCGAGAAGGAGCGAAAGTGGTCGTCGCTGACGTTCTGGACGAAGCAGCGAGGGGAACCGCTGACACGATCAAGAGAAGCCGAGGCGAAGCAGTCTTTGTTCATACAGACGTGAGCAGAGCTCAAGATGTAGGCGACGCAATCAGAAGCACAGTTCGAAACTATGGAAAGCTGGACATTCTATTCAACAACGCAGGTATCGAAGGACCTTCGAAGAACACGGCGGACTATCCTGAAGACGAGTTCGACAAGGTGATTTCTGTAAATCTCAAAGGAGTCTGGCTAGGAATGAAATACGCGATTCCTGAAATGCTGAAGAACGGCGGAGGCAGTATAATCAACAATGCATCCGTGGCTGGGCTGGTTGGGTTCCAGTCATCGAGCGCCTACTGCGCCTCCAAAGGCGGAATCATACAACTCACGAAGGTTGCAGCTCTAGAGTACGCGAAGAACAAAATAAGAGTAAACGCGATCGCGCCTGGCATAATCAGAACTCCCATGATAGAAAGGGCCTTCCACGGCAACCCTGAGATGGAGAGAGCAATGTTGCAGTCGGAGCCGATCGGAAGGTTTGGAGAGCCGGAGGAGATAGCTTCTACAGCTCTATTCTTGGCGTCTGACGAATCCTCGTTCGTCACGGGTCACGTCCTGGCAGTAGACGGCGCTTTCGTCGCACAGTAGCAAAGCTTGCAGAAATTTCATAGATTCGAGTCGGAACGTCTTCTCTGGTCTGGTACCTCTAGAACGAGGAGCAGCGCAAGGCATACAGCTGAGGGGGAGGGGAAAGCGGATGACCTACAAAGTGGATGCCGGACGAAAAGATTCGCATAGTACTTGAGTCTCTCAACACAAACATCTCCGCGTCCTTCGCCTTCAACCTAAAGCTTAAGCGAGTGTGATGATACAGAATTCGTTGAGTTCTCTTGTCTATAAGACGGAACGTAGATTCCGCGTTTTATTCTGTTTTCGCGATTATAACAGCACTTGCACTAATAGCGCTTTATGCAGGAAATTATACCTCATTGCCTAGTCTCATCCTTCTGCTTACGCTCATATTCTTGGTTCTAGGCCTCATATTGACATTCTACATCAAACGCATTGTCGACGTTGTTCTTGAATGAGAATTCGCAGCAATGGACTGAATCGAGAAACTCAGACTGAATCGCTAGGATGAAGAAGCGTGGCATCATGAAGCGAGGGAATAAAACACCGTTGCTTGCGCAATTCGCAGATCTTGAGATGTGACAGTCGGCTGGAAATTAGTAACAATTAAGAATCAGTGATCCAGATTTAGGCGATCTTTATCGACTTTTGATATTTTTGAAAAATTGACCCCGCCCTATTAGTCAAGAGTGAGCCCTCCCACTTTAGATCTATCCTCTGCTCTGATCTCTCCGATCCTACGTCTTTTCGTGCCAAAGGGTGGGGTCTTGCTCCCCAATAATATGCGTCTATCCTATGCAAGTATTGCAGAGTCGTTCAGAAGGAATAGCTGAAGTTGACTCTCGTTAAAGAGTCAAGAAAGAAAATGTCCAAGCATTCATCGAAGTTAACCTGAGCACCAAGTAGTTTTATTTTTTCATCTGCCTCTGTCATTTTTCCTCACAAACCGCATTTATCAGCGGTTTTATTTAGCTCTTTCGAAACATCTGGTTATGACTAAATCTCATAAGATTCATCTTCTGTTCCTCTGGTTTTCGAAATACATCGTTCTAAGAACGTTAGGGATTGGGGTAAAAAATGGTATAAAACCGCTCTAAAGAAAGCCACTTGACTTTCAAAGGCAAAGCCGAGTCGGTAATTTCTAAGGAACTAGTGTCTCGCTTGAGTCAATAATTACTTCAAAAATACTACTGTTCTGGGCTAAGATGGCAACATTTGCTGGGAAAGTAACTGTCATGATTGAATAGTTGTCCACGACACAATTTGGCTCGTAAACGGTTCCTGCTACACTTCCTTCCACGCAGGAGGGAGTTGAGTTCCAATTGGCTAACTGGGAATTCACATAGACTTGCGATCTGTATGGCAAGAAAAGGCTGGACAATTCGGGTGTTTGTTGTGTTTGTAAAATGGCGGAATAATTGAGACTGTGGGATACTCCAACCATTGACATGTTAAACTGGAGAACGTCTGAATAGTAATTGATACTTCCTAGACCTCCTCCACACATCGTTCCGCATCTAATTGGCGTATTTGTGCTGGTAGTCTTGTAATTGCATCCCATCAGTTGAACTTGGGAAACTGCTGGCTCGACAGTCAGCGTGATATTGACACTATTTACGGAGAACTCAAGAGTCGAATTAGGCGAGTTTGAAACAGTAGAAATGCAATTGTTGCTACTGGTCTTGGTAGTAGGTGGTGGAACATAGTAGAAAGCGAAGTATGAACCTGCAACGGCTACTACCCCAATTATTCCAATCACAATTAGTGCAGTAATTCCGAGTGAGATTTCACTCTTTGCTTTAGCCATGTCCAACAAGTCAAGAACCGCGTTGGTCTTATTTCAAACTATTTCACAGGAAGCCTGTTCTAATTCTTAGAACGGACACTAGCGTTCTTGGAATAGAAGTGTGGTCGTCTTTACGATTTGCTCCTTGCGGACTAAAATATCTAGGGCGTTCTGCAATGAACGAGGTAATTATGGGCAAACAATATAGCTAACCTCTTTTTTATCTGTTAGAGGCTAAGAAAAAATACCTTCCAAAGACTGCACGGAAAATAAGACCCGTGCGGTTCTCCAAGTCCTAGCCTCCAACGGTCAGATGTCAAGCGAAGACATAGCCAAGAAGTGTTCCTTCGAGTCTAGAATGGCGGCAGCGGGCGTCATAGCCTTGTTACGAAGGAAGAAGGCTATCGAACTAGTGCCGGAATCCTATCGATTGACGGAAGAAGGAAAGAACATACTTGAAGGAAAACAACAGGAGCAGCCAAAGCAAGAACCAAAGAAACCCGAACCAAAGCAGCCAAAGAACCAGACAAAGGAACAGCAGATAGTCATCCTGTCGAGGGCGTTCAAGATACTGAATCCAGACAGAGACCCGAAGGAAATAGACTTCCAAGCAGTAGTAGACGAATCTCTCCATGTATCAGAGAACAGGGAAGTTCTGGCGAAGATGTATCCTGCATCGGTAAGCCAAGAGAAAAATTGCTTCAGATCTTCTTGTGTAACACTCGTAGGTAGCTTTCCAAGTTTCCTTCCGATTGCAAGGACTGTATAGCGTATCTTTCTGGCTCTAGACTTGGAAATTTCTGCCTTTGAACGAAGAAGCTTATCCAGAGCTTCCTTCCATGCTTTTTCGAGGGCCTGACTTGCGAACTCTACCGGGAAGCCTTCCATGTCTTGAGTTTTGTTCATAGAGGTTTTTATCTCGTATGATAGGAGCCTCGGGCGGGCTTGAGGCAATCCGGGCAAATCTCCCTCATCATTATTGGGAGATTGCATGTCTAATGTGTTTAGACATCCTTGCTATTAATTCTTTTGAAGCAAGAAAGATTGTCTAGCGGATTATAAGCAGAAATTCGATTCTAAAGAAAAGAGAAGGCCGCTAGTAGCGACCTTAATGTGCAGGGGCCCCTAATTCCACGAGAGGCTCTTTCGCAGTTCTCCGTATTCCTCCAGAATCTGCACCATTTGCTCGAAGCTTATGTCTGGGGCACTGATGTCGTTATAGATCTTTTCCATTTTGCTTTCCCTCTCTTGCTTGTCGATTCCTTCATAGCGAGAGAGTCTTAGGTAGTCCAGGCACCAGTAGATCAAGGCTTGTAGGAATCGCTTTGCAAGGTCAAGTCTCTTGATCTTTTGGTCCTTAAGGCAGACAGGGCAGTTTTCAGTGACAAAGGACACCGTCACCCCTTTGTGTTTCGTACATCCTCTCTTGTTCGATGACATTCTGATCATCGAATCTCCTTAGAATCTGTGAAATATTCTGTTTCAGCCTCGCATTAATCTGCGATAGGATATGCCTTCAGACACAAGTACATTATCAGAACTCAGTGAGATCTACCTTTCAATGAAACATTTCGAGAAATCGGAGACTCCAAAAAGTAATAGAAATTCTAGCCTCATCCAAGAGGTTAGAAACCTCAAAACTGCTGTCATAGAGATCGATCGATTCTTGCTTGCAATTTCCTCAAACCTAGGTGCTCAGAAACTTTTCCTGAACCAAGGAACATGCTATCACCACGAGAGATTAGGGCTAGTCACGTGGGAAAGAGGCGAAGTTCCGTGCCCAGTTTGCGAACGGAACAAATTCATCGAGTCTCAAAGCAAAGAAGTAGCTCAGAAATTAGGATTTGATCGCTTTCCGATATGGGATGCCTATTTTTGCTTGTGGGATCTCCCTCCGCTGGAAAGGAAGAAACGGGTTGAAGAGTTAGGTGAAAGAATCAGAGAGATAAACGAACGAAAGCAGAAGAGTCAAAATGAAGTAAAATGACAAGAGGAGTATAGACTACACCTTAAAGCAAGCGGACTGCCTGGGTTTAATTCAGAAGAGAAGTCGCTTTCAAGGCCTTGTTAGATCTGTTACTCCCCATCCACGCAGACATCACGGAATCCGTTTATGTTTCCCTTCCATTCTCGAATTTCGAAGCGAACGGTACTAGCGAACCCTGTTGCCCACTGATCTTAGGATCGACCGGGCTAGTTTCGCTTTAGGTCTGTCCTTAACTCGGTCACATCAAACAGTTTGATGAGTCACGGAAAAGTCGAAGATAACGAATCTACTAAATTTCAATATACAAGCCGCTGATTTCATTCAAACTCTCTTTGAATTTGCCTCAGCATTGGAAGAATGTTTCTACCCTTCTTGCTCAGTCGGTAAGTTGTTCTTATAGGCCTGTCCGCCGAAACAGTTCTGTCAACTATTTTCATATCCGTAAGAGTATTCAGCACTACGGTGACCGTAGAGCGGCTATCAACTATCTTGTTGGCCAGGGCGTGTTTCAGCGTATCGTTGTATCCAACCTGCCCCCTTTCATTAATGTAGAGCAATAAGGGGTAGAATCCTTTCTTTGACATTTTCCGCAGGAATATTTGGAATACATCGCCTTCTTCTTCCGTAGCTTGCCCATCGACACTGCCTGATGCTCTCGACGAGAGACTTCTCTGAGACAATCACACTATGAGGTTCAAGATTATATCATAAATAGAAAGCATGCAAAATACGGTGTAAGACTGCATAGCGCAGTCTTTATACGGAGAGCACCCAACCGTTGATACCTGAACCCAGGCTTGAGTCTCCCGCTTAGAACGAAGGACTCCGCACATCTTGCTTGGGATACAAAACCTCGTCGAGCGGCGAGTCCGAAGGACATCGAGTTCCAGACGGCTGAGATCGTTATTCCAAATCCTGTAATGGCGGACCAGAGTCTAATCTCGTATTCTTCCATGACCAATGCTACAGTTGACAAGAAGAAGGCAAATCGCCTAATTTGGGGCGACAATCTCCTTGCTATGCAAGCGCTTTTGTCGGCAGGATACGAAGGAAGAATCAAGACTGTCTATATTGACCCTCCTTTCTGGACAGGAGAAGATTACTATGCGGACCTCAGCCTTGGAGGCCAGGAGATTAGGAAATCCCCTTCTGTCATAGAAAGGCTCGCATACAAGGACTACTGGGGCTCTGGAGTTGATTCGTATCTTGACATGTTGTTTCCTAGACTGCAGCTCATGAAGAGGTTGTTGCGCGAGGACGGCTCAATTTTCATACATTGCGATTATCACGTAGGTCACTACCTCAAGGTTATTGGAGATGAAGTGTATGGAAGAGATAACTTCAGAAATGAAATCATTGTAAAGCGAACTCAGAAGAATTTCATCGAACGTGATTACCTCAAATCTCTCAATGTTGTCTTGGATGCTATATTGGTCTATGCAAGAAGTGGCAAGACAAAATTCCATCCTCCCTACAAGGAATCCAAACGTGAAGCCACATGGCATGGATTTGATGCTCCAAATTGGGCTGGGACTCGACCAAATCTTGATTACGAATTGTTTGGTCACAGAGCTCCACCCGGCAATGTATGGCGATGGACAAAAAAACGTTCTGAACAAGCGATAAAAGACGGCATACTCCGGCCTAATCCAACGACTGGAAAACCAGAATACCTTGTGGCGGCGAGAGACAAGGAGCTTTGCACAAATCTTTGGGACGATTTCAATTCGTATTCTTTTGCAACGGGTTTTCAGACAGAGAAAAACCTGAAACTATTGACGAGAATTCTGGAAATGGGCACAGATTCTGGCGACATAGTCGCAGATTTCTTCTGTGGTTCGGGAACAACACTTCTTGCAGCCGAATCGCGAAATGCTCAATGGATCGGTTGTGACTTTTCGAAGACAGCCATACAGATTACGAGAAATAGACTCGTTAGTGCAAGTGTTCGGCCTTTTCTGCTGGAGAACATTGGAAACTATCAGCGTCATTTGATATACCTTCAGCAGGCTAGAATTTACGAGATGCAAACAATTGTTCTGAAACTCTATGGCGCAAATCCGAGAAAAGACACGCCGGACTTGGGGACTAGGCGCACTGAGAATGGAAAGATGGAACTAGTCTACGTCAGTTATCCAGACAGAGCGGTTACCTCTAACAAGGCTGCTGAATTAGCACAAATTGCGGAGGATCTCGATGGAACAGGATACGAAACACTCGTGATACTGGGCTGGGACTACGAATACAATTACGATGAGATTCTGGAGGAAAGAAAGAAGAACACAAAGAAACGTTGGCGAACTCAGATAGTAAGCAAGAACATTCCGCCAGAAGTCTATGAGTACCTTCGAAAGGCAATATCAGAAAGCGATCTTGATTCTTTGAAAGGAAAAATCCACTTTCATGATAAACCCCTCCTGAAATTACAAAAGCCCAAGATCGAAAAGCAACAACAAGGATACCTAGTTTCAGTGGGTATTGACAAGTACGTTCTATTTGATTATCCTATTGAGGATCCGAAACAAAGAACGGAACTAATGATCCTAGTACAGAATAAACCATTAGCCATAATCGATTATTGGGCAGTAGACTGGAATTATGATGGCAACACATTTCGTTCATCGTGGCAGGCTATGCGAAGAAACGGAAACAAGACCGACATCGTTCCTCGCGTAACGAGTCAGTTCTTTGAAGAGAAAGGACCAAGACAGTTGGCTGTCAGGGTCGTGGACGTATTTGGCAACGATGCTGGCAGTACGTTGAACCTGAGAATAGAATGAGTTCCCATGACGGTCGATTTGTTTGGTCAAGAAGTCAGTCAGTTTCCGCTGGCAGATAGACTAAGAGGCGAAGTCGAAGGTTGGTCAAAACAGGGCTGGCCCCATACAACAAGAACAACTCAGGAACTGCTTGACTATTGGTTTTCTCACAGAGACGAAAGTGCGTCTGTGAAATTCTTTGAGTGTCAGCAGCAAGCTATTGAGACAATCATTTACTGTCACGAGGTTCTCCAGATCAGAACACTAGGAGATCTGTATCAAAAACTAGCGCCTGATTACATGGCTTCTAGCCAAGCAATACTAGAAGAGATCGAGTCTGTTGAATTTGCCAAGTACTGTCTGAAGATGGCGACGGGGACAGGAAAAACTTGGGTACTTATCGCTCTGATTGTGTGGCAATTTTTCAATAGCACTCGGTCAGAGGTCCCACCTCAAGCTAAGGGGCCTTCTGATGCGTGGTATTCGCCGCGTTTCCTGCTCGTTGCCCCAGGCCACGAAGTGCTTGATAGACTCCTTGACGCCGTAAAGGGGAGAAGAGACGAATCAGGAAATCGTGAACCACAGCTAGCCGATATCCAGAACCCTCTCTTTATGCCCGATAGTTGGCGACCTAACTTCTTCCTTTCAATACTCGAACCCGACGATGTCAGACCAAACTCGGGATTTCCGGACAGTCCATTCATATTTGTGACAAATTGGCAGCAATTCTCACTCAGCAAGGATCCAGAGTCGTTATGGGAAAAAATTACGGGAGCAGAAATAGGAGAACTACCACGGGGGGATTTTTTGGCAGAAACATTATCTGAGTTTTCAAGTTTGAACATCATGAACGACGAAGCACACCATGTACACATCTACAAAGGTAAAGAAGAGAATAGAGAGCTCGTATGGCGTCGCTTCATTTCTCTTCTCAATAAGCGCATGATCGCAAAGCATGAAGAAAAGAAGGGTTCATTCCTCCAATTCGATTTTTCGGCAACCCCATTTCTTGGAAGTGGTAAACAGAAGGCCTATTTTTCGCATATAGTCTATGATTTCGATCTTCCTCATGCAATGGATCAGATGCTCGTAAAGCAGCTCTGGCTCGAAGAAAAGCAGACTTTAATGTTTGAAAATCTAGATTTTAGAGCACTTCGTACAAAGCCAGAGTCAGGAAAACGACTAGGAGAAATTATAGGGCTGTCTGATGGGCAAAAAACGCTTCTCATGATAGGCTTGAAAAAGCTTGAACAACTTACCGAAGAATTTCGATCAAAGAAGCTTGACAAAAAGCCGGTAATGATGGTTCTCACTGAGGAAACAGAGGTAGCCAATCTAGTCAAAGAGCATCTTGCGCACATAAGAAATGATAAGCTAGAACCTTATGATGAAAAGAAAGTTCTGGTTCTACACACAGATCTGCCAGACGATGAATTAGAAGAAGCTCGTCTTAGACTAACCAAGGTGGACGATGACAAAGATCCGCTGAACGTAATAGTCTCGGTCATGATGCTAAGAGAAGGATTCGATAGAAAGAACATTTCTGTCGCAGTTGTGTTGAGAGCAACCGAAGCCGAACTCTTGCTAGAGCAAATAGTAGGGAGAGGCTTAAGGTTGATGTTTTCAAAAGAGGAATACCCAGAGATATGGAATCTCAAGGAAGAATCACGAAAGGAAATACTGGAAAAGAAAGCGCCAATAAGTAGCTTTGATTTCTTGTTCATAGTTGAACACCCAAAGTTCCGAGAATTCTATCAAAAACTTCGTCAACAAGGCCTCCTCATTCCTGAAGGAGATACTGAGAAGAAATCAGTCACTGGAGACCTAGTAAAGGTCGAGGCTATTCCGGAAAGGATACCAAAGTATAACGTTGCATGGCCCATACAGATCTATGACCAAGGTACTTTTCCAGATCTTTCTCAAATTGATGTGTCGAGGCTTCCTCCTTTATCAATGCTCTCGTCGTTTGATGATCTTCGGGACTCGCTCGGAGACATTAGTATTGTCGAAATACACTTTGGTACGGGCACGAGAGGAAAAGTTTGGAAGGTCGAGGACAGGTACTTCAGCTATTCAACCTTCCTTAGCGAAGCTGCAAAAGCAGTTTCGGAACAGGGTGATCGAACACTACTTTCCGGTCATCTAGCAGAGATC
>JAKAPU010000004.1 GCA_021806865.1 archaeon | reverse complement strand
AAGAGTTTCATCATTTCGAGAAACTCCGGGATGCTAGAGTATACGAACTTGAGTTCGGTGAGGTTCACTCCAGCTTTCTCGTAGAGCTGCAGTTTTTCTCTCAGTTCCCTCGGATTTCCAACGAGGCTTCTTTTCAGGCCTTCCTCGACTGAGACAAAGTTTGAGGAGAGACTCTTTGCCGCTGCTCTTGCTGCGCTCTGCGAGTCTGCATTCACTGAGGTGAACATTTCGTGCGAAACAAAATATTTCGACGGATCTTTGCCGGAAGCAGTAGCCGCCTTTCTAATGCTTGCAACCCCCTCAGAAACTTCTTCGGGAGTCAGGTAGGCCGGGATCCATCCATCTCCAAGCTCGATGACTCTGCGCAGTGCCCGGGGGCTAATTCCCCTTTCGCCTCCGCCAACCAGTATCATGAGGTTTCTCTGAGTTGGTTTCGGGAACATTTGCGCTTCTTTGAAATTGACATAACGCCCACTGAATGATGGCAGATTCTCGGTCCATATCTTTCGAATCGAAGTCATGTACTCGTCAGTAACCTTGCCCCTCTCTTCGTACGGGACTCCGACTGCCTCAAACTCGGACCTTGTAATGTTTGGTGCTCCTGGAGCTACTCCGAGGATAAGCCTTCCTTCGGACATTACGTCTAAGTTTGCAAGCTGCTTTGCAACAACCACCGGATTCCTAAGCGGCAGCACGAGAACCGCTATTCCTACCTTTACCTTTCTTGTTCTACCTGCAAGATAAGAGAGAGTCGTGATGGATTCGTAAAAGTTAGGCCTCTGCGATTCATCCAAAGCTTCTGCTGAACCAGCAGAAAGGTGAGTTCGATGTTGTTCGGTGCCCCACAGTATATGGTCATGTACCCAGATTGAGTGGAAACCAAGTCGCTCAGCCTCGTCGGCGACCTGGATCATGTTCGCCCTGTTTGCAAGAGGGCCAGAGTTAGGCAGTCGAACTCCGAATTTCAAGTGACTTACCCAGTTACTCTTTCGTATGACCTTCGACTTCAGCAGTCCAGTTGAATTTTTCTCCCTTCAGCACCTTCTCGTGTTCCTGTTCTGCTGCAAGAACGCACTCCATTCCACCGTCAACCCAACTGCTCATGCCGACAAGGTAGATACAAAGCGCAAGAGCCTCTTGGACCTGCTTTGGTGTCGCTCCTGCCCTGATTGCCTTGCGGGCATGGCTCTTCCCCTTTTCTCCACGGCCAGTTGCCGCCTCAACAGCGACCATGATCAGTTCTTTGTACTTTGCTTCCAGTGTAGAGCCGGTGTCGTTTTTGCTCGGGATGGCAGCACGGCGCAACGAAGCTAGTGCGTCTGTAAGCTTTGGGTCGTACTTGTCCAGAGTCTGAAAGACTTCGTGAACCCTTCCCATTTCCTCAGTAAGATAGTTTCTGGTTTCATCTTTCAAATCAGATCGCAAAAGTCCTGAATTTGATTTAGCTATTAAGCGTTCAAAAGAAAGAAGGTCTTGTATCAGAGTACTCTTCGACATAAATGTCGCCATATCCGAGGCTAAGCAGCGTTTAGAGCTCACGAGAGTGCTACTATCCAGCTTTCGCTTTCCCTCCACACCTGCTTTAGTAGCTTAACTTATATGAAGGGAAAATAACAGTGACCTGAGCGTATCTAACCATGAGTTACGGAAGAGACCGCGAAAGAGGCGGTTACGGAGGTAGCCGGGGTGGATTCGGTGGAGGAAGACCTCCAATGGGTCCAAAGCCGGTAGAAGTAGGAAAGGAATACGACGTAGAAGTCACCGAACTTTCAAGACGAGGCGACGGTGTCGCAAAAGTCCAAGGTTTCGTGATCTTCGTACAGGGAGCAAAAGTAGGACAAAAGGTCAAGATCAAAGTTGACCGCGTAGGTCCGAGATTTGCGAGCGCATCAGTTGTGGGCGCGGGTCAAGCATCCGAGGCTCCGGCAGCTGAGAGCGAATCGGGTCAATCTGGCTCCGATATCACTGAACAAACAGCTGAATCGGACGAAGGCGACTCGAACTAATCTCTCGCGAAGATATACGTCAAACGAAGCCTGTAATTCGAACTAAAACCTTGGATTACTAGGCTCTCTTTTTTTTCTTACCAATTTACTATTTTGTATAATAGCAAAGTCAAAGTACTTGCTGCCTGAAGTCTGCGTCAATGATGGAAATCAGGGAGCTTTTCACCTACTCTGCCACTGTAAGATCTAAATTTGCAAACAAACTTGCTGAGCTTCCGAGGGATCTTGTGGAGAAAAACAGGGAAGCTAGCTTTTACTCGATGAAGAACATACTCTTGCATATCATAGACAACGAAGACTGGATAGTCAATTACGCAATATTCGAAAAAACCAAAGAGTACAAGCGGAGAAAGTGGGAAGAGTACACGAGCATGGAGATGCTGCTCGAACACCTGCGAGAAGTTGAGAAAAAGACAAGGGACTATCTGGACCGTACTAATGATGCAGAGCTAAAGCACAGGGTGAAATTCGAGCTCTCCTCAGGAAAGACATACGACCTTACTGTGGAGGAGTGCCTCTTCCAATCGTTCACGGAGCAGCTCTACCACCTCGGCGAACTAATCGCTCTTATGTGGCAGGAGAATATCGAACCGCCGACAATGCAATGGTTCAACAACAATCCCAGATCTTAAGGCAGCAGTAGACGAGTAATACAACGCGCAGCGGAACTAATTATTCGAAATATGTCGGTACATCGGCTTGTAGAAATAAAGAAAAGACAGCCGAATATATAGAAAAAATCGACAACGCCACAAACGCTACTACGGCAAGTGAAATTTGTTGGATTCTACCAGCTCCACGGATATGTTTTCAGTGTACATGCTCGTGGTTTCGCGAATTCTGCGCAGTTTCGCTGCCGGCCTGATCAACTTGGTCTTTCCGTTCTTGGTGTTGAACGAACTGCGCGCTGGCTCGTTCATTCTCGGCCTTGCGTACGTTTCGGCAATGATAGCGACTGCGGTAATCGGATTCTTGGTCGGGTTTGCCAGCGATTCTTCTCGAAGAGCCACGTATATCTTCTCATTCGTTTTGCTGCCAATCTCTACATTTTGCCTTGTCCTCTCATCCAATCTGGCAGTGGTGTTCATAGCGGCGACTGTCGGAGGATATTCTTCGACTGGTTCTCTTGCGGCAGGAGGGGTTGGGGGATATGTCCAGCCGATACAGAGTGCAGTAACGGCAGACGTGACTTCAAGAAGCGACCGCACTTACTACTTTGGTATCTTGAGTTTCCTCTCCGGGATCTCCTCGGCTGCGGGATCTCTCGTGGCTGGATTCCCATCGATAAACGAGGCGATGATTATAGCGACAATTGCGGCGGCTGGCTCTGTGATACCAGGTTTCTTCATCAAGATGAGGAACATGAGCAGCGATAGAAAAGTTGCCGTAGCTCAAAACGCGACGCAGAACAACAAGCACAAAACTTTTGGGCTCAAGAGTGCTGGGATAATTGGCAAGTTCGGACTCACAGGGATGATTAATGGGCTAACAAACGGCCTTGTGACACCATTCCTCATACCTTTCTTCATCCTGGTTTATGGCATTAGCAGGTCGGAGATGGGAGTCTACACGACAATCTCTGGACTCATTGGAGCATTTGCGCTGCTGTTTGCCTCGCGGCTGGAAAGAAAGCTAGGATTTTTGAAAGGGCTCATCGCAACCAGAGGTTCGACTGCAATTCTTGCACTCATATTCCCATTTGTCAAGCTACTTCCGGTTTCGCTAGCAGTGTACTTCGCTCTGCCTCCACTCAGAGTGGCTGCATTTCCGGTGATACAGTCGGCCATGACGGACATGGTGGATCGCGATGAACTCGGCCGAGCTTTCGGAATAAATCAAGGGATGAGGCTCACTACTGGGGCCGTCGGTACTGCATTTTCAGGGTACGAATTTGACGCCTCCGCGTTCGAGATGCCATTTTTGGTATACGCGGGAGTTATGGCACTGAATCTCTATCTCTACGCCAGGTTTTTCTCAAACTATGAAAGCCCATTGATGCGGCACGGTGCCGGATGACAAATCGCGAGTCAACGGGGCTTCTCCAGTCCGTAGTATTCGTAGTAATCCTCCCTTGCTCCCCTTCTTGAGCTTCGGATCGCCTAAATATCCTTGGGCGACGAGCGACTTTAGCGTCTCTGGCGGCTTGAATCGCTCTATTTCGGTATCCCTCCAAAGAGCCTGAAGGTTCCTAAGCCTTGCATCCAGGCCCACAATGTCCGCAAGCTCGAACGGCCCCATCGGATAGCCGTAGCCCAGACGCATTGCAAGATCGATGTCCCTGACGTTTGCGACGCCGTTTTCAAGCAGATACGAGGCCTCAACGAAGACGGAAATCCCTATTCTGTTTGCTACAAAGCCGGGACTATCCAGAACGGCTATCGGAGTCTTGCCGAGCGAATCAGCTATTTTGCTGACGCTGGATACGATTTCCTCGCTGGTCTCCTTTGTCTTTACGATCTCGACTAATTTCATCACTTGGGGCGGGTTGAAAAAATGCATCCCGACGACGCGTTTTCTTGCCTCATGCGGGAGCTCTGATGAAATCTTTGAGATGCTGATGGTGGAGGTGTTTGTTGCGAGTATCGCATCAGGCGCAGAGAGATTCGAAGCCTTGAGCATGACCTCCTGCTTCACTTCTAGATCCTCGACCACCGCCTCAAGCACGAAGCTCGCACCAGTTAGAGCATGGTCCATAGACGTTGTTGTTTTGATGTTGTCCAGCGCGCTCCTTGCTCGATTTGAATCAAGTCTTCCCTTCTCCACCGAACTATCCAGCCCGTGGCGACCATTCTTGATAAGGTCCAGACCTTCCTTCAGCTTCGAGTCGACAACGTCGTAAGCTGTGACCGAAAATCCGTTTTGAGCAAAGAGTTGAGCGATCTGAGATCCCATCAGACCGAATCCTATGATCGTAATATGCTTGCGTTCGCTGGAATCTGCCAAGGTGATGATTCCAGAACTTGCCGAGAGATAGAAAAGCTTGACGCGGGATCAGACCTTCGGTCCGGGAGTTTCTATTGCTTCAGCGTACCTGGGATAGGCACTTCGGTATGCCAGCAAGGCCGCCCAAACAACGATGTTTGCCACTATTACTACGATGAGCCCTAAAATCGCTGAAAAAACAAGTGCGGTGCCGTGGATCATACCTGCGTAAAACTCGGTGAAGATGGAGGCGAGATAGAAGGCGTAGAAAGCCCCTATTATGTCACTGAAGGCTCGCCTGAGAGATCTTCCAAGGGCGGCGGCTACGACTCCGAAGAACAGACCCCAGGCACCGGAGAGGTTGAGGAAGTAGATCAGTGGCTCTCCAAGTCTTGCTGGAGGAAGCACTAGTCTTCCAAGTGTGATCAACTCGTGAAAGTAAGACCAAATCCTTCCGAGAAGATCTGGGTACGCAAGAAAAGTGAGACCAACGATTATTAGAAATCCAACGAAGGAAATTGGACTCCAGATGGCTTCGTTAGCTTCCCGCTTGCGCACATGTCTCTCGCGTCTATAGATTGGCTGCTCAAAACTCTTCACAGAAGTTCCGCAGACATGGCAGTAGGCTGCGTCGGTACCGAGCTTTGTGCCACAGTTTGGGCAGTACTCCAATGTCAAGGTCGAGTGCCTCGAAGAGATACTGTGGATTTTTCCTTCTAATAATGCGAGAGCACGATCTTCAGTTCTGATAACCAGAGATGCAGTTTTGCGATTTAACTGGTGAAGGCAAACCCTGTTTCATAACCACTTCGTCTTGAGGCCAAATTGATGAAAGTGTGGGTCATCAGAGATTATGTGCGAAGCCCGCATAGACAAAGCGGTCGCAGCAATCAAAGCATCTCCGACAAATCTCTTTTCGTCTTTAAGAAGCAAACGTCCTGCAAGAAGCGCTGTATCTTCATCAAGCTCGGATATCTCAGCGCCACTTTCTTTTAGACTGGAAATACGTGTTGATACTCCTTCTTTGCCGATTCTTCTTCCTGCTGTCTTGAAGTATTCCGTCAGAACGACGCTAGGAATCACAAGACGCTCTCTCAATGAGCGATGCATTAACTCTCTGACTCGATCGCGCTCTTCCTCATCTGCTGGAAAGGTATAGACGAGAAGAAATCGCGTGTCTCCTATCAAAGTCAACGCCAATTCTTCCTGAATTTCTCGAGGTCCTTCAAGATTTTCTTCTGAACTTCTAAACCCCCAGGTCGTCCAGGTTCTGGAAGGTTCTTAACTCTCATCACTATTTTACGGTCTTCATCCGTCGTTTCGATTGTGAGCAGATCGCCTTCTCTAATTTCGTATTTCTGTCTCACTTTGGCAGGTATGGTCACCTGGCCCTTGCGTTTAACTCTGACCGTTTCCAACTTTCCCAAAGTCGTACTGAGTAATGTCGAACTTAGACATTCCTTGGTGCTGAGCGAGTTTCTTCAATCGAAGAGTCTGGTATTCAGAGATTGTTCTGGGTAAGTTCTTTCACTTGGAAAGTTCCATGCGTTTGCAATCGACTCAACAGCTATTATTGTCGCCGATAGACCAGTCCGTAAGTGAGTAGAACACTTCTATCTAGCACTGATAGTTTTTCCTGCGCCTGTGTAGAAAATGGATGGGGCCCTTTTATATAGGCACACGAATCAATTGAAACTCTTCGATCTCATACATATCTCAATGGGATTATAGCTGTGTCATTACAGGAACCGTTTGAACCGAGATCGGAAGCTGGATTCCTTAGAAACAGTGTGCCGGAAAAAAGCGGGCTACAAAGCTATGAACGAGCTCTTTGTTCGGATCGAGTGATCGGAGTCACGAGAATAAATCAAAGAGCCAACTCGTTTCATGAAACTTTGGACTAGGTGCGTTCGAACAGGGCTTCTACAATAGCAACGCGATCTTCTTCTAGGTTGACAACTTGATTCCTGAATGCCTCTTTGGATGAATTGGCAAGCAAGAGATGCAGTCCAATCTTAGTACTTGTTCTTCTGGAGGGCGCAGTTGATCGCTCTTTGAACCAGTCCAGTGACTGCTTTGAAACGTCAAGCCAAGTGACTTCTTTGAATCGATGCTTGGTAATCATCTCGCGCATCTCTCTTGCAGGCAAAAGGAAACTAAGGTTCGAGTCCGAGGCCCACGGCACCGGATAGCGGATGGGCTGGACAGGTCCGGCGAATATTTCATGCATCGTCAGTCTTCCTCCAGGAACAAGCACTCTGTGAATTTCGTCGTAAAGACGATTCTTGTCAGCGATGTTCATTGTCGAGTGTTGTGTCCAGACGACATCGAAGCTTTCGTCAGGAAATGGAATATTGAGTGCGTTGCCAATCTTGAAGCTAACAAGGTTGCCAAGACCAGTACGTGAGGTGAGCATCTCGCCAGCCTTACAGTATTCTTCCGTCAGATCTAGCATTATGACATTGCAACCGAATTCAAAAGCTAGTGTTCGTGCCGGCCCGCCGAGGCCACCTCCTAAGTCAAGTACTCGTAGCCCTCTGCTCAATCTTGCAAGGCGAGCTAGTCCCAGCGTTGCCTCTCTGCCTCCCGAATGAAACTGATCAACCGGCGAGAGATCTTCGTAGCTCAGATTGTCGATGTCTTTGTATTCAGCGCGCAAGCCGTCCAGAATCGCTCGGCCAAGGTCACTGCGCCCGTAATGTTGGTTCACAGATTTCGAATACTTCTGCGGAGACTCTGACATGAGTGTAATCTTGCAGGCGGGTAGAGTGGAGTTTGGCCTATTTCTTCATTGTGGAAGAAAGCCCTTGATTTGCCATGGTCATCAATTTTGCCCGAATTCCAACGTTATTGCAGGAAAAATGAAGTGAGAAAGAACGCGAGCTTTGTGCAGATGTAACGTCAATACGCATAGATACTTATTCATCGACCAGCACATTTCTTGGTTTCTTGGACGCGGTCGGCAAGCATTTAGAATTATTTGTGCATGGTACCCAACATGACTTGTGGACTGGAGATTTTTAAATTGCTCTAACTTCTTCATAGCCTCTTTTGAAATGTTCGTCGTTTCGAAATAGGCTTTGCGCAAGATCCGTCTCCGACTTGTTGAGCTTGCTCTCGATAAGTCCAAATCCGTATCCACAACCCTCAAAGAAGTACTCGCTCTTCTCCATGAAGTCGAGAAACGGCTTTCTTGTCTCGATTGGAACTTTTGAAAAACCGAACCCGAATGAAATCCCAAGTCCTCTTGCGAATCTGGGCATCCAAGCAAATTGCTTCAGAAGCTTTTCCTTGTCCTTTTCAGACATTTGTCCTAGTGACCAGTTCAAATTGTTCTTCAATCCCTCGAGAAATTCCGAACATTCATTGATGAGCCCGCGAATGGCAACGAGATCCTGCGCTTTTAGGTCGAGTACATGAAACGACAGTCCTTCTCCAAAGCCTATGCAGAACTCATGTCTCAAGGCATCGTCCTCGATCCTTTCTAGTCGACCATCAGCTATCTCCGCTGATTCGATACCAGCTATGATATCTAGCGTCTGTTTGCGGTCGCGAGGTGAGAGGTATACAAATTGTGCTCCCCTGCTTTGACCAAAAGCCTGCATATATTTCTGAGAGGAAAGTGCGAGATCAAAGAATGCCTTTCTGTCTTCTGGAGTAAGCTTCGGTCTATCTTGGTCGTCCGGGAGCGGCACGCTTGAATTTCCGACAAGGCCTAGCGCAAAATCTTCGTTGTTTCGAGCATTCTCAAGGAACATCTTCTTCTGGTTCTCAGAATAACTTGGAAAGTTGGCCGCGGCGATTCGCCCTCTTTCTCTCATCAACTTTGGATTTGCATTTCCAAATGATGAGAAGATCTTCTTGTCTTCCTCGAGCTGACCTTGAATGAGGGCGTAGAATCCTCTCACAACTTCCTTGGCAAATGAAGGGTCGGCCTTCATCCTCGCGACATACTGTTCCTTTTCTGTGCTTGAAAGCTTGGAAAACTGGATCCCAACCTGATCGTCTGGTAGCCGGCTTCTGTCTGCAAGAAGTTCCTGGTCAAAGAAGAGAAGGATATTGCTCCAAGTGTTCGTCGCCTTTTCTTTGTCAAATTCGGGAGAATCTTCGTTGAAAAAACCTTTTCTTACACCTTCAAGGATCGCCCCAAAACCCATACGACCGCGAGCAGTTCTGACAGCCTTCCACCAATCTTCCCAGAGTGAATTGTAGTTGTCCACCGATGGGTGATCATCTGCCAGCTGAACGAAGCTAACGGCTGCTCTCAACTCATCCGTCTGCAGTGTTTGAAGAGGTGGTACCTCCGAGCAAACAGTGAAACACGCGCGTACGTATTGAGATTTTGTAGCAAGGATTAAGGAACACGTACCTCCAACACCGAATCCGAGACAACCTATGAGATACTTGTCGATCTCTGGACTACCGCGAAGGTAGTCCAAGACTGAGAGAAGATCGTCTGCTGGCTGTTGTAGCTTCTCCCAAGAGGCATAACTATCAAATTCAAGATTTGGGATCGCAGCGATGTATCCGGCGGCCGCAAGACGCTTACCCACAGAGCGCAAATGATTTGTAAGGCCCGCCCCGTCGTGGACTACAATTATCGCCGGAAGCTTCGGTTTCCTTTCTGCTGGAAACGCGAGCATCATCCGAATTACTCTATTGCTCTGAGCTTTGACCTCGACCTCGCTTACTACTGACTCCTTCTCCAATAACTCTGGATCACTTAGTTTTGCTTTGAATCGCTCCACCCTTTCAGCCAGTCCGCTGGATTGATCCATCATTTGTTTGTGTTCTGCCCGTAAGAGCGCGAGAAAAGGAACCGATCGTACAAGAATGGAATATGAGCTTCCAATCGTAAGCGCTGTGTTCCTACCGCGGTCTGTTTTTCCTTTGCAAGCCTGTTGTACTCGGATTCAATTTCCTGCTGTGTTCTCGGATTTGATCCCTTATTGATCAACCAGTCGAGCTCCTCAATCTGGAAGCGAAAAATTTCGACCTCGTCGCGATTGGCTTTGATCTTTTGTTCTAGATCCTCCTTGATCTTTCTCCAAGAGCTAATAATTTCCGGAGTGAGCCTGCCAGTCGAGTACATGATTGCCGACTGTAATTCTGTGATTACGAGTATTTTTGGAATTCGAAATTTTGTCTGTTTTTGGCGCGGTATTAACACGAAGGCTAAAGGATGTGATCGTCGCCATCCCAGTATCGTGGCACGTCGCTGTGCTTGTAAAAGGAATGGCTTTTAGTGCAGTTGGCTACGTCGCGATAGTGACAGCAGTCATATTTCTTGCTGTCGGAGTGAGACAGTGGCTCGTTCTTTCAAAGTGGACAAGGAAGTATAAATTGTATAAAGAGTTGCAAAAAAGAGTAGACGAGAAGCTCGATTTCGAAAAAGAAGGTACTGATGAAACAGAGAAGCATTAGCACACGCTGGCATTCGACATAAATCGATAGGGGTAATTTGACAGATTGAATTCATACCTGTTTCTATTGCTGAGATCGAGCTGGCGACGAGTCACAAAACAAAAGCGTTTCATTCCACGAGAAAGTGATTGGGCATTATGACAGTGAATGGAAAAGAAAACTCGATTGTAGAAACGGTCCTCTCTTCTGAAACAGTCTATACAGGCCATGTAGTGAAACTAGTCCGAAAGCAAGTTCGATTTCCTACCGGGAGAACGATGGCAAGGGATATCGTAGAGCATCCGGGTTCCGTCGGGATAGTACCATTGCTGGATGATGGAAGAATCATCCTGATCAGACAGTTCAGACTCGCAACGGCAGGAGTCATCTGGGAGATACCGGCAGGAACCCTGGAAGATGGAGAGTCGCCCGAGGCCTGTGCCAGAAGGGAGCTCGAAGAGGAGACTGGATACAGCTGCGGTTCTCTCGACCTAATTTTCAAGTGCTACCTCGCTCCAGGCTACACCACTGAACTCATGCACATGTTTGTTGCAAAAGCTCTAGTGAAAACTAGGCAACACACCGAAGAGGACGAAATGATTACGACCCACCAAGCAAGTCCTGTTGAGGCACTTCAGATGATTGGCAGTGGTGATATCAGAGATGCAAAGACGATAAGCGCGATATCTTACCTTGTTGCTAGTGGGAAGTTACACTCCTGATCTAGCTCAGACACTAGGGAGTCCCGGGGGATGCACTGGCCTGTGGATTCTCTTGCCAACTCCTGGTCTGGATCTGTCCTTCGTCCACGGTTCATGGTCACATGCCTCGCATGATTCATTGAAATATGGGTCGCACGAGCAGTGAGCCAACGAAGTTCCTTCAGGGCAGGTGCACTCACCCTCCTTCACGAGGCAGTTATCGCACATGCATATCTTCAGAATACGCTTCCTTATATCACCTATACACGATTCTCATTCATGGAAGTGGCAGACGCGCGGTATGATCGAGCTGGAGAACTGAGAGTATCGCGCGACAATGTTAACCATGTGGTGCCAGTTATTCGTCAGAATGCTGGAGCAGCTTATGTGTTAAACCACTACCAGTTCGGCTCAAAACCTTCCTTCCGGATAATTCTGCCCTAATAGGTTCGAGGAGTCGAATCCATCATTTCTATCACCATGAAGGTTCCACTAGTAAACTCGTGTTCGACTCCCACCCGCGTACTTGAAACTCTACTGGCTTTTGAACGTAGTAAGAAGTTCAAGAAAGCAAAGACGTTGATTGGGCGCCGCGCGTGACAAAGTTGCTGTTCGTGCAAGGAGTAGATCCGGACAAATAATGTCCGCTTCAGTCTACGACTATTCATTGGTTGGCTATGAGAGTCAGCGTCGACCTCACGTTGTCGAGCTTTCGTATCTCTGAAAACACTATCTTTCTAATTTGGTCCGAAGTACCTGCCTCTATCTTTGCTATGATGTCGTAAGAACCGTAAACAGCATGAACCTCGCTGACACCCTCGATCATCTTTATTTCAACGACGAGCTGCTTCTCGTAGCCGATATTGCAGGTTATCAGAACGAATGCGACGGTCATGATGGCAAGCAGGAGTATGACATTACCTGTCCTATTTGCTTTATGGCGGATCGAGGCTACACGCCTGTGAGTTCAGTTGCTTTCTTGACATTCTTGCCGATATGTTCGTACACCGAGTGTATGACAAGGCCCACCAACAGCGTTAGCGATCCTATGACGAGCGATTGCTCCCCTAGGCCAAGCATCAAGAAACCTGAGAGGACAATAGAAAAGATCTGCACATACGGGTAACCTCGCGAGAGGTAGCTCCCTCTCATTCCGCTCCTTCTTGTTATGGCGACCTCGACGCCGGAGAGCATGTACGAGAATATGACTCCAAAGTTGGCCACCAGCGCGATTGACTCGACGTTGCCAAGAGCGAGCGATGCGAGCATCACAGCAGCTATTACAAGGGTCGGCATCTTTGAGCCCTTGCCCAGAAACGAAGGCAACATCCCATCCTCTCCCATCTGCTTGGTCGTCCTTGAACCAGCGATTATGAGGGAGAGGGTCACCGTCAGCGTTGCTGTTAGGGCAGCTATACTCACGACTCCGGAAATTGGCCCCGGGGCTCGGACCGCAGAGAGGGCGAGTGAGATGGGATTCGAGGCCGTTCCGTACCCAGTCCATCTCATCGAAAAGAGCATTGAAAAGACTACCAAGATGTAGAGGAAGGTGCTTATCCCCAGAGACGCCATTATCGCTCGTGGTACTTTTCTCGCGCCATCCTCCACATCAGGAGTGAGGGTTGCAATCGTGTTGAAGCCAGAGTACGCAAAGAAAGCCAGACTCGCGGCCTGAATCACTCCCATTGATCCAAATGGAAACAGAGGGCTGAAGTTGCTCGGAGAATACTTCCCAAAGAAGAGTACCGAAGCGATAGTCAGGCCGAGTCCAATAATCGTGAAAGCCACGAGCCACTTTTCGAATTCTGACGCGATCTTGATGCCTCTGACTTCGACGTAGGAGAGAGCAACAATCAGTATCGCCGCAACCGGGTAGTAAGTCGGTTGGGGCAGTCCGAACTCTATTAGATAGGCGGCGAAACCAAGCGCGACCGCAGCACCGCTCACGGCGTAGGAGATGAGCCTGAACCATCCGACAAGGAAACCAATCGTATCGCCAAGTGTGACTTTGGCAAAGCTGTAAACTCCACCTTCGATATCAGGAAGCTTTGACGAGAGCTCTGCGCTGTTTAACCCGACGGTCATCGCCAGCGCCGCGGTGACGAGGAATGCGATGAGAGCTCCAGGTCCAGCCTCGCTGATCGCCGAGCCAGCCATAACGAATATCCCGGCCCCGACTATGTTGCCCAGTCCCACGGCCGTAGCTTCCCAGAAACTCAGCTTCCGGCGAGGCAAATGGTATCTGCCACTCTGACAATTGTTAGTTATTTCATTCTTTGGTGGCGCCAGGTAGAGGACTGAGAAGGCTTCTCAATACTTTAGGTTGAATGACTATCTCAAATTGCTCGAATTGGTCGGCAGGCAAGATGAGATTACTTTCCCGTTTACAGAGTATGCTCTCTATTCTTACTGCCGCATTCAACTCCAGATGAGACTGTGACTGCGGTTCCAGTGTATTTCATAGTGGAGCTGCCACTGAAACTGCTTGTGCTGTGTGTTTGTTAAAAGGTCTCGATGTGTTGAAGTCAATCTAATTAGAAGCTTGTAGTTCTGATGCGAATCTGCATCGTCTTCTCGATGTCTTCTTTTTTGACTTTTTCCGGCTTGAGCAACAAGTTACCCATTGAACCAGTGAACAATACAGGATCGTGAGCCCTTACCAAGTCCATCACGATGCCTAATTGGTTGCGCTCGGTTAGTTCTCTGACGTTGTATGCACAGATCCCTTCTGCTGGAATCGAGAGCCTTCTATGCATGGCGTACTCATAGTCAATCAATTCTTTAACCATGTTGTGCTTAAAGAAGCAGGACATTTCAGCAGAACATCTTAGACCGTTCAACCCGGAGGCAAGATACCGCTCCGAAAGACCTTTGAACTGTGTCGCAATCCGAGCAATATTCACCTCTCCATTCACAATGTAAACGGAGTCGTAATTGTCTATCACGAGTCGGTTTCTCGATCTCATATTGTCAGCATCCATTCCAAACTTCTTCATTCCGGTTCGGATCTGCTGCGGAGTTTCTTCGGAACACACGTATGCCAGCCCCTCATTCCCATCATGACCGTATTTCAGATGATGGAAGAGAACCTCCTGCTTGTTTTCAGGTGTGTCGTAGAATAAGATAGCATGAGTCCCACGCCTAAAGTCAGACAGAAACTCGGTGATGTGGGAGTCCAGCATGTTCCGGTTTGCACTAAAACGTGCTTTCAATTAAGCCTCATAATACTGTCTTGTGGATTTCAGATCCAAATCTGGCATCCTGTTTCGTTATGCCTTCTTATGACGGCTATTGCGAAAGGTTAGGCTGTAGCAGTAGCTAAGATCATTCATTGGGAGTTTCGAACAATCTTCTCAATTTATCATCGCTGAAATATGTCGCATAGAGGGTTATCATCGTCTATTCAAGAAATCTGCTGAGTATAGCTCATTCGGACCTCGTCTCGATAGTTCTCTCCCCTTTTCATCTTACCCTTTAATTGTGAACGACGAAATACCTTGAACCCTTCCTGCGCCATCTAGAGCCTTTGACCAGCTTTCGCCCAGATCCTTTGAGTAATACACTTGTCCAGTCGTCGTTCCAAAATAAATGCCGGCTGGATCCAGTGGGTCGATAGACATCGCATCTCTCAATATGCAGGTGTGATTTTTCTTTGGTAGGCCTTCAGTCAGCCTGTCCCATGATTTTCCGCCGTCGGCAGTTCGATATACGGCGAGGTCGCCCTTGATGCAAGAGTTGTGCTCTTTACAAGGCCCGCCCTGGAATGCGGGGATAGTAAACAGCGTTCCGCCGTTGTTACTGCTCGGACTCTCGACCAACACAATTGGAAATCCGTGCCTCAACGTATTGCTAGGACTGATGTCAGTCCAGGTCTGTCCAGAATCAGACGACTTGTAGACTCCACAATGGTTTTGTTGATAAACCGTACCAGGGTTTTTGACAGAAACTGCCAGTTTATGGGTGCAGCGATGAACCTCTGCAAGATGTCTTTCCAAGTTCTTTGCTGGGTCTTTTTCGCCGGACCTCCAAACGTCAGCTGATGCCCATTCGGAATTACATGTACTCTTGACTCCGTTGTCAAGTAAGCTCCAGTTGTTGCCGCCAACATCAGTCCTGTAAGGTCCTCCGCCTGAGCTGACGATGTAGAAACGGTCCTTCTGATTTGGATCCATCTTTATCGTGTGAATACACAGTCCAACCGTCCCGAACCCCCAGTCCACTCCCCACTCGTTTCTCTTTGGGGCAGTAAACAATCCGGAAACCTCTTCCCAGTTGGCACCAAGGTTTGTAGACTTGAAAAGGTGACCATAGTGCGTGCCCACGTAGAGCGTGTTCTTGTAATTCGGGTCGAATTCAATTGTCCAAGTCTTCTTCACATGCAGCCCGTCGTTACTCTGCTTCCAAGTTTTTCCGAAATCTTTGGAGACAAACACGCCGTTTGTGTGAGTTGCGGCAAACAATGTCTTTGATTTTGCATCGTATTTTAGGCAGTTGACACTTTCTCGATGGAGAAACGGTCCGACCTTCCTCCACTTATTTCGCTGCAAATCAGAAATTAGCAAGAATCCTCCCTGGCTTGTTCCGACTCCCACTGCTACCCTTGTCTTCTGACTGGGAGTATTGGCTGAACGCTTCTTCACTTGCGACCGCTCTGGTCAGGATGCGAGCATATTAATTGTTGTTGAATGTCAAACTACCAATCCCGGGCCAGCTAGACAGCTAATCAACTTCGCTGGTCATCCCGTACTTGGCAGTCTAAGGTCAAGTTTACTTTTCAGACGAGATTACTTAATGTTGAAGGAATCCTCTTCCATGCTCCGTTTCTTTGTAGATTAGAGGGCCTTTACTTCTTAGCCAACCCACCCCGCGAGTCGAAACGCGATGCCGTGGGACTCTGTCATGCGAGCATCAGCTGGGACGCGTCTACCCGCCTTCAGGAGAATTACGTCTCCAGGGACTACTTGTTCTGTCAGGATTTCTTTGTACAATCCGTCGCGGCGAACAAGGGCTAGAGGCTCTCCGAGCTTTCGGAGTGATGCTATCGCATTTTCAGCGCGGTACTCATTTGCCACTTCCACCAAAAGCAGGGTGATTATGACCACGGCAATCACGATAGCGTCTTCGAGTCCTCCAATGATTCCGTAGAAGATTCCTGTGACAAAGAGAAGGAGGATCATCGGCTCTTTTGCTTCCTCTAGCAATTCTTCCCAGAAGGGCTCCTTCTTCTCCTTCCGAAGCAAGTTTGGTCCGTATGTGGTTAGGCGTTTTTGCGCTTCTGCCTGAGCAAGGCCGGATTCTGTATTTGCAAGATTGAGGCGAGAAGCTGCCTCTTTCACACTCAAGGAGTGCCAAATATCTGCCTGCTCAGCTTCTTTGTTGCTCAAACCGACATCAAGGATGGAGACGAGTCTTACAAAAGCTACCTGTTGTGGCGTTTAAAATTGACTCTGAACATGTCAGTCGAAAAGGATTTTCTTAAGGGTATCATAATTCAGTACGTCGTAGAAACTGCTGAACAAGCCTGAAAATCTGTATAATGGCATAGAGGAAGCGATACTACCAACAGTTTCAGGCTGTACTACGTGACGATCATCTTTGTTTCAAAACTTAAGACGATCGCTAGAAACTCAGAATACAATGACATATTCCATAGTAGCTAGAGATCAAAAGACAGGGCAGCTTGGCGTCGCGGTTCAATCGCACTATTTCTCGGTCGGGCCGGTCGTACCCTGGGCGAGGGCAGGCGTCGGTGCCGTTGCAACCCAATCCATGGTGGACGTCAGCTATGGGCCCATGGGGCTTGACCTCATGGCATCGGGCAAGAGTGCAAAGGAAGCGCTTGAATCCTTGTTGAAAACTGATCAGAAGGCAAACACTAGGCAGGTCGGGATGGTAGATTCCAAAGGGGTCGTCGCGACACACACTGGGAACAGGTGCATCGATTTTGCCGGGCACGTCGCTGGCGAAGGATATAGCTGTCAAGCAAACCTCATGAGCAACGACACGATTTGGGGCGCGATGGAAAAAACGTATTTGAAAAGTTCAGAGCTTGAATTTCCAGAGAGATTATTGGTAGCTTTGGAAGCTGCTGAGAATGCGGGAGGAGATATTAGAGGAAAACAGTCTGCTGCGATACTGGTTGTTTCTTCGCAAGTGTACGCAAATCCTTGGATGGGCCGGTTGGTTGAGCTCAGAGTCGAGGATGCTCCTGAACCTATTGAGGAACTGAAGAGGTTGCTCAAGCTGAAGCGGGGGTACGAGTGGGCGGACAAGGGTGATGAACTATTGAGCTCTGGAAAGCTCAAGGAATCGAACGAGGCGTACTCCAAGGCACTCGAGTACGCGCCTGACAACGAGGAGATTCTATACTGGAAGGGGATCACGCTTCTTGGTTCGACAATGAAGGAAGATGGGAGCACGATACTCAAAGAGATATTCAGGAAAAACAAGAACTGGATCCAGGTGACAAAGAGTCTGCTTGATCGAGAATACATCATGAAAAGTGAAGCTCTTGAGAATCTCATGAAGTGAAACGAAGTTTGTTGTTGTACTTTCGGTTGGGCTAGGCTCAAATGAAACAGCTAGTTTTTGTCGTTCACAAGCACAAGGCAACTTCGCTTCACTATGACTTTCGCTTGGAGATTGGTGGAGCGATGCCGTCGTGGTCTATCCCCAAGGGGCCAACGCTGGATAGCTCAGTGAGGAGGCTTGCAATGCCCACGTCGGATCACCCCATGGAGTACAGGCACTTTGAGGGAGTGATTCCAGAAGGAGAGTACGGTGCGGGGCCGGTGATGATATGGGACGAGGGGACGTACAACGCCGAGCGAGAAATATCAAAGGGTGTGCGGGAAGAGATCAGAGACATGGAGTTAGGCGATAAGGAGATGCAGAAAGGGCTCCAGGAAGGTAACATAAAGTTTCGTCTCTACGGGAAAAAGCTGCATGGATCTTTCGCGCTTGTCAGGACCAAGGGCCTTGGAGGAAACAAGGAGGCGTGGCTCTTGATCAAGCACCGCGACGATTACTCTAAGAAAGGGTATGATGCGAAGGGCTATGATTTTTCTGCTTCAACTAATCGAACGCTCGAAGAGATATCGAAAGGCGTCGCTAAAAAGTAGGTCTACGTTTCTTTGGTTTGCAGTGTCCTTCGTATACGCAAAAGAATTGTTGAAACGAGTTCGGTGCAGGCTGGAGAGCTTGAATTAAGCTGTTCCGATCTTTCAGAGTGTGTTTCAAGCTGTGCCGTGAAAAAGATCGCGACGGTGAAAAGTTGAGAAAAAATTTCTGTATAAAAAGAAACGAGTAAGCTCGCGTGTATGTGAGCTGTGATCCGAATTTGATTATTGTTCATTCATTCGTGCTTATCCTTTGATTAATCAGTTAGTATGACTCCCTCAAGTTCTCGTTGTTTGTCGAGTGTAGTTACTTCTTGGTGACTATGGATAGATAGACACATGCTTCCCTCCCCAAGGGGGACCCCTTTCTCTTGTTAGATATCTCGTGGGCCGCGAATGCTACTTCTGTCCTACGTTCTGATCAGTGATACAAACGCTAGAACGATTATCTTCTTGTATTTCCTAGTGGCATGTACTATTGTCATTGCTGTTTGACTCGTTGGGATTTGGAATTGCATCCATGACCGATCTTGTTAGCACCATGGTCAGTACCAAACGTAATTCTAAAGCGTTCTTGACATTAGAACTATAACCTAGTTAAGGTCACTTGCACAAGGTGTAGAACGTGCGAAACGAACGTCCTACGATTATTGTCTGGATGTTGTTTGCGGTAATGCTTTTCTTGTTTAGCACACTTGTTTTGTCAGAAACGAATTTCGCGGCAGCGCAGGCGGGCCCCACGACCTCAGGGCCTCTGAGCATAGTTCCGAGCTGCGGCTGGCATGCCAGCGTGAATGGGCTAGTCGTGGCCAGCTCCCCTCCTGGATCCGCAGTAATGATAACTATAGGCGAACCTTCTTGGGAGCAAGACTGCTTTTCCTTCGCAGGCCCAGGAGGCTCAACCACCGGCATTTCATTCCCCGCCTACGAGGTATTCCCGATAACGATTCAAGCTTCACCAGGCGAGACCTTCAAGCTCGACGCCGGACAAGCAATTCCTACTGCAAAACAAGTAGCTGAAGATGGTGTCCGCAACACTACGATCTGGACGTGGTTCAGCCCTGACTTTGTTCAAACAGACTCAAGCGGCGTAGGAAAAAGTAATCTCACGCTCGTTGGTGCCGTGATGCCCTTCGTGTCAAACGACATCTCCAACGTCAGCCTTCCCATAATCGCTGCGGCATCAACTGGTACTAACGGCTCGGTTGGTCTCCCGATCGAGTTTGAAGGAAGCAGCTCTGGAGGGCCGTTCATTCTTCGATCGCCTGGTCCCATAACTTTTGGAGCAGCGCTTGAAGTGCAGGCAGGAGGTACCTCGCAACCCCTCTTCAGCGTCGTCTACAGCCCGCCCAGCTCAACCTCGTCCTCAGTCAGCGTCAGTCTCCAAGTGGTCGGCACATACGAGAATGGAAAGGTTGGTCCGATGCCCTCCAATATTCAAGCTTCATTCCCGCAGTCCAGCTTCGAGTTAAAGCCGTATTCCGTATTCTATTTTCCAATTGCAGAAAGCAACAACTTGAAACCATCTAACTCATCGCCTTCTTCTACCACCTACACTCTGGCTGTTCAAGAGAAGATAGGCAACGGCACTTACTTGGAGCCTATGACTGTTACAGTGTCGTTGGATCAAGTATTCATGGGAGGACCATTCCCTGCCATCAATTCACACCAAGCTTCAGGTTCATGGTTGTCTGCATTATTCACCACTCCGCAAGGAGCAGGTACTCTGATCATAATTGCAATCGTGATTGTGTTAGTTCTGGCTGCCGCTTTAGTCGTAGTTAGGCGCAAGAGGAGTATACAAAAACAAGACGATGCTCACATTCCACCTGATTCTTGAATTGGTTGTTCGACTTGTGCTTGGGGCAGATTAGAATGCAAACGATTGCTGTATACTAGGCTACCGAGGTTAACTTCATGAATCGTCTTCGGAATCTAATTGGTTGACGGTACAATATGTGTTTTGAATTCTCATATTTCTGATCCAGATTTCGGCGTCTTGCCCAAGAAGCAAATCAGAAGAAAGGCTGCGTAGGCAGTTACCTTTGGAGCAGAGTCCAACCTGGGCCAGAAACTAACCAAACGACATATGTCTCTGCTCGTAACGATAGTGGCTACCAGTTGCAGAGCGAGTTACCTCGTTACAACAATCGTCAGAACATACACTAGGTTGTTACTCGCGATAGCAAGGTTTTGCAGGGAATTGGCCTTGGAGTTTCAATTTCTACAGAATCTTGAACCATAACGTCAGACTTCTCGCTCATACCTTTGAAATCAACATTGTGGACGCATAACCGTTCAAGTAATTAGAGCATCAGCTTCGATCTCCACCAGCATTTCTTTCCTCATAAGTGACTTCACTTCCACCATCGTTGCGGCCGGCCTGACATCCTTGAAGAACTCTCCGTGCGCTTTTCCGATCTTCTCCCAGTCTGCAATATTGGTTACAAACATTCGTGTACGGGTTACGTCCTTCATGGTAGCGCCGGCTTTTCTCAATGAATCTTCAATCTTTTGCAGTATGTACTTTGTTTGTGCATAGGCATCTCCAACACCTACAACGTTTCCTTGAGCATCTGCAGCTGTAGTCCCTGCAACAAAAACAAACTGACCTGAGCGAACAGCTCTGGAATAGCCAACAGAAAGCTCCCAGGGAGTACCGCTGGACACATTCAATCGATCCATGGTAATGCGAACAGACACTTACAACATTTTAGAGTTTGGAGATTAGATTTACTTTAACAACATGCAAAATTCGTAAGCAAACCCCAACGTTGATTAACCAAAATCCGTCTCCGTGACGATGAAATTGAGCAACCAACCTCGAAAAGAGAGTTACTACCTGCTCACTCCAGATGAAGTCAAATTCTTTAAGGCGTTATCATCTATGATCGTTCCTAGTGGGAAAGATCCAAAGGCTGAGCCAGGCGCCAATGAAGTAGGAGCAGCGAATTACATCGACTCTACTTTACACGCCTTTCCTCCGCCAGTGCAAGAATACTTTAGAGATTGCATCAGCGTAGTCAACACTCTTTCCATCAAGAAATTTCAATCAGATTTTGCAGGCCTCTCCGACGCTGACAAGAACATAGTTCTTCGCGAATTGTTCTTAGATCCAAAAACTAGAGAGAAGGCTTTCGATTTACGATCACTTGCATTAGAAGGATTCTACTCGGACTATCACGATCCTTGGTATAATGGAGTAACAGGCTGGCAGTTCACCAAATTCGGCGGAAAGAGAGTTTCCGACATCAAGAAGGATTGGACCTTTCTGCAAGTCTGGAAAGACTGGAATAAGAGTGATTGAAATTGGCACATGATTTCGACGTAATAATTATCGGATCCGGAGCAGGTGGAGGACCTGTTGCGTGGCAGCTGACGCAGGCGGGAAAGAAGGTTGCCATAATCGAGACTGGCGGCTTTTACACCACAAACGACTTTACCAGATTCGAACTCCTAGCTCTTAGAAATCTCTGGTGGAAACCGCGCTGGACATCAAATTACGAACTGGGACTGGAAGGCGAGATTGCACTTGGCATGGGAAGATGCGTTGGCGGATCTACCACTATCTTCACCGCTGTCGCAAAGCGCGCTCCTCCTTTCAATTTCAAGGAGTGGTACGAGGCAAGCAAACCAAAGAATGAACGCGGCGAATCTCTCTCCGCAGAGGATCTCGAACCATTCTACCAGCAAGTCGAAAAAGACACTGGAGTTAGAAAGTACACAGAGTGGGATGAAGGCCTAAAGAAAATCGATGCGGGTTTCAGAAAGTTAGGTCATCCGTGGAGCCCTGTAGAAGCTTACATCTCCCCGCAGTGCGATCAGTCCGGCTGTCTCTACGGATGTCCGACCGAAGCAAAGAAGGGAGCCATGGTCACTTACATAATTCCAGCCGTTCTCCTTGGCGCTCAAATCTTCTACTACAGCACTGTAACAAAGATTTTCTTCTCCAAAGGTGAAAACGGAAACAAGCCCAGAGCCGAAGGAGTTGAGTACACAAACGAGTCTGGAGAAAAAAAGAGGATCACTTCCAAGATTGTAATTGTCGCCGCTGGCGCACTAAACACGCCTTTACTACTTCTGGATTCTGGCATCGAGGAAGTGGCCGGCCACTCCAAGAGCGTGGAGCAGATTGGCAGGAATTTTGGGGTGAATACCGCAACAATGGTTTTTGGTCGCTTCGACGATGTCTTGAACAACTGGATAATGCACCCGCTCTCCGGTCAGATGGACGATTTTGCCCAGAAAGAGAAGGGCGGATTCCTGCTCGAAGGATCCGAAGTCATGGAAGGCCCGCTCAGCTTTGCCGAGCTGATGCAAGACGAAGACGGCCTGCCACTCTGGGGAGAGAGGCAGAAGAAGATAATGGAAAACTACAGGCACTACGCGGGCATCTTCATCAACATACACGATGCAAACGATGGAAGGATATTCAGAGACCCGGAAACAGGACAGGACAAGTACTACAAGCCGGTGACCTCGGAGGACAAGGCAAGGTTCAAGGCTGCAAAGACACTTTCCAGGGATGGCCTCTACGCCGCTGGTGCAAAGGACACACTTGATTCTGCGTACGTCAGCCACCATGTCCAGGGTAGTTGCAGGATGGGCGAAGACGTTTCGAAGAGCGTGGTCAACTCGCATTGCGAGTCGCATGACATTGATAACCTCTACGTCATGGACGGGAGCGTGATTCCATCGGTGATCGATTCCAATCCTTCCCTCACAATTATGGCACTCTCGCGCAGGTTGGGAGACTACCTGCTTGCGAACAGTAAAATAGCGTAATCATGCCTAGCTTCGCAACTGAGTAAAGTGCTTCAAAGTGTAGTGATGTGAGAGTTAGCTAGAGAATTTTGTGAACACTTTTGAACGATCGCTAATTCTGCTCTTGAAGAGCGTTTACTCGTCGTCGTTGCCGCGCTTGCTTCGGTGTTGAGCGAGTTGGATCGGGTTGCCGTCAGGGTCGGCCACCCAGGCGCGGCGGAGATTAGACAGGAAGTCGTGCGGCGGGCTGAGCGACGGCGCACCGTCGGCGGTCAGACGCTCGTAGTCGCGGTCGGTATCATCGGTCCAGAGTACGATCTCAATAGGCCGCCCACCGAGGTTCGGTTTCAATCCGTGATCGGCTATAGCGGCCTCGACCGAGGCGATGCCGACGGTGAATTGGTCCAAGGTTACCTCCACGTGAACTGGTGTACCATCTTGGGGCGTCCGGAAGGTCTCGCGAAAACCGAGACGCTCGTAGAAAGTGACGAGCCGAAGGACATTGCTGGAGTAAATGTTGACCGCAGGGGTACGAAACATACTGACACGTTCTACCAAGACCGCGGGACATCATAAGAATTCCTGTGTCCAGTGTCACCTTTTTACCTCATGTTCATTTCAATGTGGACCTACACAATCGTGGCTAAACACTAGAACTCTGGCTACTCTTCTTATCAGCTAACCACTCAAGCAAACCAAGAGCTCCAACGTGTATGATAAGTGCGTGAGGTGAGTAGTTATTAAACGAGCCTACACAACAGTTGTCCAGTCCTTAGTACAATTGGTACTTCCTCGAAAGCTAGTAAATCATCGACTATCAAAAAAAGTGAAACAACATTTACCAGCTATTTCGTAGAGCTAAGAATGATTTTGAATACGTAGTGGATAAAATATTGGGGAGTGTAAGAAATAGCAGCGATCTTCTTAGCTCTTTTTGAGATTGTTTATCCGTTTAGAATATCTTCTCCAAGCAATACCTGGAACCATTAACAGTGCAATTACGAGAGGAGTATTTGGATCAGTACCAAGGCCGGTAAGTATCGCACCAAGGCCGAGAGCAAACCACCACACAAAGCCAAGCCAAACCAGAGCGATAGAATAAGCCCACAATCCATGACTACGCGCCCAAAATATTCCGAAGGCAGAGAGGAGAATTGCAGTTACTTCAAGACTATTGCTCAGAATCGGGTGTGCTATTGTGTATCTTGCCAAGAAGACGATATAACGCTCTAACTGCACGGGAAGATTCTCAATGTTGGCAGCAAAGATAGAACTCTGACCATAAGAGGTCCACATTGCCGGTGCAAACTGTACGGCAGCTTCGAGTAGAAATAAAATCAATGGAGCATCCCTCACAATTGAGAAGCGGCCCAAAGGCACCCATCTTTCCGCGGGAATAAGAAGAAGAAAGAGTGCTATCACGATGTAGATCAGTGCAGCACCTGGAAAGCCGCTGAGCATACTCGGTGTTCCGGGAAAGAAGCCGCCTTCAGGTGTCATAGTCAACAATCCCGCCATCCCCTCCCCAAACAGCCACACCAGAATTCCCCACACTACCGATGTTACAAGGGCTATCCGCTTTATCCTACTGGAGCCTATTAACAGAGAAAAACCAATCCCGAGTTGTAAACCCGCCCAAATAGAATTCCAAAGCACGATATTGGGTACCAAGATTCGATAGAGTATGTTCTCAGACCATAAATACAGCTCAGGTGGGAGTCCCATGAGACCCATGCCAATCACCTGAAGGGGAAGATCCTTTGTGAACATCTGGGGCTGAAGTTGAAGGAAACCATCGAGTGCCCACAGTGCGCCCAGTCCTATCGTCATGAACTTCATGATGCGGTGTGCTTCAGCAAGGTCATCCGAGCGACGGTACTGCACCTCAGCCATTACCTCGAATTTTACACTCTCCACTCTTGAGATTATTCTTTCTATTGGCAGGAACTAGGATTGCTTTGAAAAGCTTGACGAATCATATTTTGCCGATCCGGACCTTATGTTTCATATGAACTACTGATGAAAGAATCACAAGTCTTATTGTGTATCTCGACCTCCATGAAAGAGAGTACTTCAGCCTCTGCAGATTCTGGATTTGGCAGAGTGGAATAGAACCTAGCGATTTTCTATACATGATGAAGTAATTTCCACGCTGGCGTCCAAGAACTGAAAGAGCCTTTCTTGTTCAGCTAACTTGTGAAACAATCCACTGGTTTCATTGCGTATGATAAGCGCATGGAACGGGCTGTGAGTAAACCCAAGCTTGAGTGATTGTCGTGGTCGTTCCATTTTGATTGTTAGGGACCACGTAATACTGGACGTAAGTATAGATGACAATCTCAAGAGGCCGAGAACTGTTCGAAGCTGTGTTTCCGTATGACTGCACGTAAAGCGACAGAGTCAATGCGGCAATAAAGGCAACCACTACTATTGTGAGAACTAGACCTGGACAATCTCTTATGCGCATCACATGTTACCTCTTTTGTATCATGCAGCATGCAGACCCGATATTAAATTTTCTGAAACAAAATTCTTCTCACCGGTTCGCAGCAAATCTCTCTGACCACTTTAGATTAAATCGGCGGGCGAGCTCCCAAAGTGAGGTTCAGCAAAATGTATTGGTTGCCGTCTCTGATTATTCCAAGAGTGATAGTCTGACCCGCTACTGTGTGTTCTTCGAGATATGATGCGAGTGCATCGCCGTTGATTATGCGAGTGCCGTTGATCGAGACTATGATGTCTCCTCCAATGAAATACTGCTGCCCCTCGATAGTAACCGGTGTGGTACTTCCACGTATCTCTGCATTTGCGGCTGGCCCGTTCGGGACCGTTGACTCGATCAGTACGCCATAAGTTACATTCGCTCCCATCGCTTGAGCAAGCTGGTAGTTCATGTCAACTTCCTCGATTCCCAGGTAAGAGTGCTTTGTGTAGCTACCATTTGCGATGAGTGAAGGCAGTTCCTTGATGATGGTATCGGAGGGAATAGCAAAGCCAACGCCCTGCGAGCTAGATACGGTTGCCGTAGTGATTCCAACAACGTCTCCTTCCGAATTCAAAAGCGGGCCGCCGGAATTCCCTGGGTTAATCGGAGCGCTAAACTGTATGACGTTTGCGATTGAAAAGTTGCCAGCAGTGGGATCCTGTATTGTTCGGCCCAATTGGCTTATGATTCCTTCAGTCATCGAGCCAGTCAGACCATAGGGATTCCCGATTGCGACGATCGTTTCTCCTACTTGCAATGAAGAGGAAGATGTGAGTGTTAGAGGGACGTATTCTGAACTGGGCGCCTGTGATGAAGAAACGATTGCGAGGTCAGAGTAAGGATCAGAACCGACTACTTTTGCAGGATACGAATCTCCGTTCGAGAAAGTGACTGTGAGGTTTGAAGTCGCTCCCGCTACATGGTAGTTCGTTACAATGTAGTAATTTCCAGCGTATTGGATCACGAAACCTGAACCGAGAATTGACACGTATGCCTGCCCGAAGATTGTGTTTTGAAGTTGGTCTCCTGCAAGAGTAACAATGCTTCGATTTGTTGCAACGTAAATCTGTTCAGCGTTCAGCGAGACTGCGGTGCTATTGGTAGAAGAATCAAGTGATAGATTTGACGATCTTTGAACGGAGGTGGTCACAGTCGTAGGCACGACCTTCGTGGCAGTCACTGTGGAAGCGCCATCGAGATTCCCTACTACAACCAGCGAACCGAGAACCCCAATAATGACAATCATTGCAATTATGACAACTGCCGGAATGATTACACCTGTGTAAGCCCTATCCTCACGATTTGTCGATAAATCGAGCCGCAACTATCGTTCAACCAGCCAGACTCACCACACAGGCAATATTATCCACTTTCCAAGAACCTTCCAAGATTTATCGAGTATCTATGCAGATCATAACTCACGGGCCTCCTCATGTTTGTTTCAAGATCTTGAAGTGCCCAATAGATAGCGAATGAAATTTTTGTTCGGTATCGAAACTGATTGTTAACAATTTCCCGTAGTCACTTGAGTAGAGTGCCTTGCTCAGGGTCGAATTGGAAAATATCACTCGAGTGTCAAGTACAGGAAAACAGAGTAAGCAATGATTGCAAAGATGTCCGCTATCGGAGAAGACGAACCTATCGTTACTAGTGGTGTCCTGTCAATAAATTCACGAAGTAGTGGATAACTGAGGAGATTCTGGAGCAAAAGAGAGAACAATACAATGATCAAGCCTAGGACAAAATTTGCCTTTGTCCTCAGATACCTCTCTGAATAGACCACTATCAGAGCAAGCAATAGAAAAATACTCACAGTTGACAAGATAATATGATACTCAAGAAATAGGCGTGGGCCAAATGGGCCGCCGAAGCCCGGGAAGCCTCGAAATTCGGGCATCGTATTCACAATTGCCAGATAGGTCAACACGCCCACAGCCACGCCAAGCAAGACTATGAAAGGAACCAACAGTCTGCTCGAGTAACTCTTCTTTTTCGTCTTGTCTTGTTCTGGATTTTCGCTCAATTTTGTTGCCTCTTTGTTCCGTCCATAGTTCGGCCGGTTTTCCTCAGGATTTCTTCGAGTTTCCCCCAGTTTGACTCCATCACATCAGAAAGAAAGTACAACTTGCCGTATTTCTCTCCTTCAGTCAGTACCAGCCTATTCTTCTCCAGCACCCGAAGATGATGTCTTACAGTGGAATAATCCAAGGAAAGCATATCCGAAAGCTGTTGAGCGTTTCTCGGTTGCTCCTTCAGTGTCCGTAGGATCTGGCACCTTGTGGGAGATCCCGTGCTGGCTACAAACAACCACCAGAGGAGTCCCTCGAATGCGTCCATGAGCCAATCCCACATTCCATTCACTGGCAATAATAGTCTTGCTAAGCATCAATGGAATTCAATCTCGTTTGGAAAGAGCTTCTTTGCCTCCACGCCTAACCAATTCGCTTTTGTCTTCTGGGTTATTATGCTCTTTCCAAGAATAATCCAGTATCTTCAGTGATTATCGATTACATGAACAATATCGATCATCTTGTAGAAATCTGCGAAAGATCTTGGAAAAAAGGTAAATACGAATTTCGTAGGATGCTGCATTTAGTCTCCTCATGGCCAGAAAAATTCTGCTGGCCGCGCTCATTCTGATACTGTGCGGACTGGCTTTGATCTTGTATCAAGATCCACAAATCAGGCTGATATTTGGCTCATCACAAAGCAGTTCCACCACAAGCAGTTTTCCCTCCCGGTTTGGAATTTCGAGTGCGACCTCAGGCATATCCATCCAATATGATGCTGCGGCCATAATCGAGAGCTTGGTAGGCGCAGGCTTTGCCGGAATAGGTCTTGTCTTGGTAGTCGTTGAAATGCTCACAGGGTCTGTTCAGAGACTCGAAGTTCGAGAGGTCGAATAAAGATGCAGCCCACTGCTACGCCTCCAGCTATCCAAGCAGTCGATCTCGTCAAGACATACGGCAAAGGTGGAAGTAAGACCTATGCTCTGAGAAAAGTGAACTTTTCAGTATCCAAGGGAGATTTTGTCTCGATTATAGGACCTTCAGGTTCTGGAAAGAGCACCTTGCTCAACATGATAGGAGCCCTAGATAGGCCTACCTCAGGAAAAGTCTTTTTGGATGGCATTGATATATCGAAGCTTCCAAGCAATGCCCTAGCGAAAATTCGCAACAAGAAAATTGGTTTTGTATTCCAGTCTTTCAACTTGCTGGATCGAATTTCAGTGAAGGAAAATGTAGAGCTGCCTCTATCCATTGCCGGCGTTTCCGAAAAGCAACGACAGAAGATTTCAACGCGTCTCTTAGAGCAGTTTGGTATTTCTTCCAAGGCTCACAGCAAACCAAACCTATTGAGCGGTGGGGAACAGCAAAGGGCGGCTGTCGCGCGGTCTCTCGCCAACAATCCTTCGATGATCCTTGCAGATGAACCAACTGGAAACCTGGATACAACAAACACCGAGATTGTGATGAAAATATTAGAAAATCTTCACGAAGAAACTGGAAAGACTGTAGTCATTATCACGCACAATATCGAACTTGCCAAGAGAACCAGAAGTTCGATTGTGATAAGAGACGGTCAGATCGACGAAGTGAGAGAAAACTGGGACGGACAAAATGATGAGGTGAAAGATAATTGAATCCTATATCCAAAACAAAGCGAACAAGTAGTATCGCAGTCTTGTTCCTTATTGCTGCGATGTCACTAATTACATTGAACAATTTTATTCCCGTAAATGCAAGCGCAACAAGCCAAACTCAGGGCTTTAATGTAATTAATGCAATATGGGGGACATCAACTTCACGAATTAGCGCCGCACCTGGAGATAGTGGCGACACTCTCACTCTGACGCTCCAGTACATCTACTCCGCAACGACAGAAAGCATTCAAGGATACCTCTACCTCCCAACAGGTTTCTCTCTTTACAATGGTTCAAGCGTTGCTTACGCTTCGACTAGCGGGACGTTCCCTACTGGCTCTACTATTCAGATGAGTTTTGTAGTCAATCTTGCTTCTACTCTGGCTCTGGGTTCTTACACAATGAACCTTGAACTCTCATGGACAGCCGCCGGTTATTCCTACATCCTCAACGACACAATTCCAGTCACAATACAGGTCGAAGGAAAACCACAACTCTATTTCGACTATCCCGCTTCCGCGCTCAGTCCAGGCCAGGTCAATCAGGTCCCGTTTATCATTAGCAACAATGGCAGCGGAGCAGCCTCCAACATTTTCGTCACGGCAAGCTCTCAGGTAGGTGGCATCCTGAACACCATACCTGAGATTTTGAACCTGAGCCCAGGGTCCGTGTCTACCGCGACAGTCGAAATTTATGTTCCAGCGTCTACCGCCGGCAGCGTCTTGGAAGTCTCGTTATCTGCCTCGTACAAAGATCCGTATGGAAACAGCGAATCCGCCAATCGAACTCTAGACACGTATGTCGCTCAGCAAAGCCCGCCGGGCCTACAGGTTTCCACCAATGTTGATACACTGACTCCTGGTCAGATAAACTCGATTCCTCTCACGATATCCAATACCGGTAGTGAGACACTGTCTCAGATTTCGACATCACTTACAGTCCAGCCCACAACTGCGACTATCCTGGGAACATTTCCATACATCCAAACGCTCAACGCAAACTCTTCGCAGAATGAGGAACTGAAAGTGTATGTTCCTACATCATTAGCGAATTCAGCGCTTATGGTAACTATGACTTCCACATTTGTAGACTCCAGCGGTTTGACTAGAAGCGTCTCACAAACTCTGGGCTTTTACACTTTGAGCACAAGCGCATCAAACATTACTATCTCGGTAGTCCCGAAGAACATCACAGTGATGGCTGGTCAACAATCCCAAGTTTCATTTGAACTAGAAAACACAGGAAATCAAACAATATACAACCCGACCGTTACTATTGGAGTAACTTCACCACTTGTCGTCGTCGCAAATTCAACTTACATATACAGCCAGGCAATCAACTCAAAAAGTTCAGCACTCTTCGAAGCAACCCTGATCGCTTCTCCATCTTCCACATTAGGCACATATTCTGGAACTGTGACAGTAACCTACGTCGATCAACAGGGTACGCAGTACGCGCAAACTTTCAACGTTGGTTTCATCCTAACCGGGGCAATTAACCTCATTGCCGAAAGCGAAACGGCGAGCCAAAACACTCGTGCACTTTCGGTCAGTGGATCACTCTTGAATGAAGGGTTGGCTTCTGCGTATTATGCAAGCGTCGTTAGTTGTGTTATTCAAACCAACTTTACTGGATCCTTCCCTTCAGGTGGATCGACTACGTCAGGAAGTGCAACCACTGCAGCAACTACCAGATCCTTTACTAGCTTCACGCGTACATTCAACGGAACTCGTCTCGGAGGAGGCCAAGGCTTTGGTGGAGGAGCTTTTACCGGTGGAGCAACCCTGACCTCCTGTCCGAGCACATCTACTTCCTCATACGTCGGAGAGATAGATCCAAACTCACCTGTAGCATTCACGGCCAGTGCAGCATACACCCCATCCAACACAACCTCGTTTGCGATATTGGTGCTGGTAGTCACCTACCAAAATTCATACGGCGTACATTCATCGCAATCCATTGATAAGCCGATTACAATTACTGCCATATCTGCTCAAACAGGCATTCAATCACCGAGCACGCAGTCATCCGATTCTCATCTGTATGTGGATCTTTCACTCTATGGTGTAGTTATTGTCGTCATTGCTTCTGCTGTTGTCGGAGCAGTTTTTGTCAGAAGATCCAGAAAATCTGTTTCGACTGATGAAGACAAGGTAGTCTAGTTAGGAACTAGTACGTGACAAAGTGTTGCAAATCAAGGACCAGCTCCGCCTTGCCTTCAAGGCGATGACCAATCGAAAACTGCGCACGACTCTCACTATAATAGGAATTCTCATTGGACCAGCCACAATCGTTTCTCTCGAAGCTGCAACGCAGGGATACAGCCACGCCACAGCTGCTCAGTTCGACAAGCTTGGTGCAACGACACTGTACGTCAGTCCCGTTGGAAGAAGCTTCACTCTAACATCGAGTGACATCCCTGAGATTACAAATTTAACAGGTGTAGCACAGGTTGTCCCGTACCAGGAGTTGTCCGGTAGTATTTCTCAAGGCGGCCAGTCGGTATCTGTGCAAATAATAGCAGCCAACCTTACGCTACTTGATTCTGTATTTCCCAGCCTCAGCATTTTGAACGGTTCGTTACCAGACAGTGCAAGCCTGAATGGGGCAGTCATTGGTTACTCAATTGCCAACCCTAACTTGAGTGGCGCGAACAACCTGACAGTGAATCAGGTACTCAGTGTTTCAAACGTACGCAGTGGAGGAGGTTTCTTCTTCGGTCCGCAAGGAGCTGGCGCGACGGGATCCTCAGCCTCCACGACAAAATCCTTCATAGTCGACGGGATCTACAACTCTTTCGGACAAGGTTTCTTCATCGACCCGGACACTGCAGTGTTCATTCCTCTGTCTTCAGGCCAAGCGCTCGAACACAGTAGCACATACAGCGGAGTAATGGTGGTTGCGACTAGTGTTGATACGGTCAGCGAGGTATCGACCGAGCTCACCTCCCTCTTCGGACAAGACGTAAGAGTAACGACTGTGAGTTCCATCCTTTCTTCCATACAATCAACCGAAGCACAGACTGGTACTCTCCTTGCATCGATAGGAAGCATTTCGGTCTTAGTCGCTTTCATTGCGATAATGACGACAGAGTTCACTTCGGTGATGGAGAGAACTAAAGAAATCGGAATCCTGAAAGCTCTTGGCGCAAACGCTAGGACGATTATGTTCAACTTCATCTCCGAATCTCTTGTAACCGGCTTTATCGGAGGCGTGATAGGTGCTGGAATAGGTGCTGCTCTCTCCTTTTTCATAATCGGCTATCTAGGATCCAGTTCGGGACTGATAGGAAGAGGATTTGGCGGAGGTGCGGCAAGAGCAACCTTTGCCGCAAGAACCGGAGCAGGAGGATTCGCATCCGCGTTGTCAAGTCCGACTGCTTCGACAATCAGCATAACTCCAATTCTGACGCCTGAGTTGATACTTCTTGCAATAGGTCTTGCAACAATAGTCGGAGGACTTGCAGGAATCCTGCCCGCGTGGCGCGCGTCTAGATTGACACCGGTTGAAGCACTGCATTCCTCCTAGTTCAGCCATTGGTTTAGTTCTTGAGACTTGCCCAGTCATCCCTTCACCGAGATGGGAAACTAACTTTCAGGAGTTACTCTTCCTCGAGCGTTACAATCATAACTTTCCATATTCAGCGACGAATTTGATTGCCTTGGGAAGAACACACTGACTTAATGGGAAGTACGCAGCTAAATTTAGGATTACGCATGCAAACGACTTAAAAACCTCAAATGTATCCTGCAGAAAACGGCGGTGGGGCTCGCCATCAACCGCTCGTCACAAACGGGCCAATAGCTCCTACACAAACATTCACGAGCGGTTAGGCAATGAGATTAGACCTTGTGTATCTTGCAGTGGGCGCGATACTAGGCGCATTCATCAGGTACTTCATCACTAGTAAGTCTCTTTTTCTTGACAGTATTCCGGTTTCTGTTCTGATAGTAAACATAGTCGGAAGCTTCATTCTGGGCATCACAATGACAGGTGTAAGATCACTGGGCTTTGACCAGAGATACGTGCTACTCGTAGGCGTTGGTTTCTGCGGTTCCTTGACTACCATGTCTTCCTTTGCATTTGAAACAGTGAACTTACTCGATGTTGGAAAGCTTCTACTGGCGGGGCTGGATATAATCCTGAACGTAGGTTTATCTATTTTGGCCATTATCGCAGGACAGGCCGTAATCAACTTGATCTCAGGGTTGGTGTGAAACTATGGACAGTAGTCTTCCTCCGATGAAGAGAATGCTGAAGCTTACCGTGCGGGTGAGAAACAGCGACACCTATCACGGAAAGAGTGTTTCTGACGCCCTAATCGAACTCTATCACAAGAACGGCGTAACTGGTGCCACCGTTCTTCAGGGAGTTAGAGGATATGGAATCAGGGGAGCATCCAGAATCGACATCCTTGGGCTATCGGTGAATCTTCCAGTAATAATAGAAACAGTCGATGAGTACCAGAAAATCGAATCAATTCTCTCGAGCGTCAAAGACATAGTAGGAAGCAACGGTCTGATTACACTGGAGGAAGTAAACGCGTTTTGAGCGAAACGACCAAGCTCATAGGTTCGATCATTGATCTCTCAAAGAAAGTCGTCGACACTTCAAGCACGCTTGTTTCCATCTGCAAATCCTTGGAGACAGGTAATGCAACTGAAACAGAAAGGTTGATCCTCCAGGTGACAAAAACCGAGGAAGAGGCTGACTCGATTTTTGAGGATGTGGCCGAGAGGATAATGAGCGTGGAGTTTCTCAACATAAATCCTGATTACTTGCTCGACATCGCAAAACACATCGACCAGATTTCCGACATCATCGAGCGCGCGGCACTTCTCTTTCAGTACTTGGGCAAATTCTCCGATCAGGAAGTAATCGAACTACTGACCGACGCAGCAACGCAAGTTAACAAGATGACTACCGAATTTGTGACCTGCCTATCGACAATTGAATCGGGAGACAAAAAGGTGAAGGATATCTGTGATGTGATCTCCGAGAGAGAAAAGGCAGTTGATGCGGTCAGGGAGAAATTCAATTCTTATGCCGTAAGAAGCACAGGAATCTTGGAACAGAGAATCTGGTTGAAGGACATCTTCAGCCAACTGGATCAGATTGCAGATCTTGGGAGAGATCTCAGCATCACTCTTCGTGTCGTTGGAATCAAGCTCGAAAAACAGAGAACGCTGACTCTGAAACACCCGAAGTAAGGTGTCCATAGTCCACTTATTCTAGCCTTGCCTTGACGCTTATCTCAACGTTGTTCCTTAGGGCGTTGGATACCGGACAGCCCTTCTCAGCCGTCTTTGCAAGTTCCTCGAACTGCGCCTGATTCAATCCTGGTACTTTTCCGACCACATCTAGATCTATTTTGGTTATCTTCCAGCCTTCGCCGACCTTGTCAAAACTCGAAGTCGCAGTCACGTGCAGTCTTTGTGGAGGCGTACGGTTTCTTGCAAGAGTTGCGGAAAACGCCATCGAATAGCAAGCAGAGTGGGCTGCAACAATAAGCTCCTCGGGACTTGTTTTCCCTCCGGGCTGTTCTGTTCTTGATGTCCATGTCACGGGAAACTGCGGAAGAGCGCCACTCCCTATCTTGACACTACCATTTCCTTTTAGGAGATCCCCTTCCCAGATGGTCTCTGCCTTTCTTTGTGCAACCATGAACGTTGCTGATAATCGCGTCTATTAGAAATTTTTGTCATGCGTCGAAATTCGGTTCAAGAAATGAAGCATGATTTGCTAAGAGTCCTTATACTGAATCGAGATTGCCGCGCCACACTTTTTGCAGATTTTCAGATTCACGTCGGGTTTGACAACCAGACTGACTTCTGTCTCTATTTGGCAGATCGGACAAAACTTTGTCTCAACCATGCAGTGCTTTCAGCAAGATGTCCTTATTGTCTCTAATTAATGATTCCTCAGCGGAATCGCATTGCTTTTGAGCAACTTTCGCTCCTAAAACAGTGTATGTGCAAGCATCTTGAAGTGAGCGAGTTCAGCACACACGTCGTTGATTTTGGAGGAAAGACGCAAGTGATGACCCTCCAGAAGTGCAGCGACTGCAACCAGTATCTCACTCTGGACGGCTCGGTAGTTCCCGCCGACAAAATAATTTCTCGCGAGCCAGGCTCAAAAGCAAAAATGCGTACAGTCACAGTCCAGATGAGCAGCGACATCTACGAAGAGCTGCAGAGCCTCGCGTTGAGTGAGATTGGAAGCGAAGACGCCTCAAAGATAGTCAATGAGATTATCGCCATGGGGATCAAAGACTACAAACGACTGCATCACTAAACGCGTTTATCTACTCGCCGCCGTAGCCCAATTCGGGATTGAACGACCTAGTCATTCGAAGGGCTACCAAGAAGGATTCCCAAGGTTTTCTGAAACTTCTTGTGAGCCTAGCAAATTTCGAGCATCTGAAGTCACCGAGCAGCGCAGCAAAGAAGAGGATCCTCAGAGACGTATTTTCAAAGAAAATCAACCTCTTCATCGCCTCTATCGATAGCACTGCTGTAGGCTATGCATTGTACTTCTACACTTATTCCTCCTTTCTTGCCAAGCCCACTCTCTACCTCGAAGACATATTCGTCCTGCAGGACTTTCGTGGTCAGGGCGTAGGAAAGCAACTGTTCCTGAAATGCGCACGCGAAGCAGTAAAGCAGGGCTGCGGGCGCATGGAATGGTCTGTCCTAACTTGGAACCGGAATGCCATTAGATTTTATGAAAAACTGGGAGCCAAAAGGCTCAAGGAGTGGTACTACTACAGGCTTGACTCAGATACGTTGAAGACACTTTCGAAGTGAGAAACTGCATAACAGGACTTGACTGAAAAGAGTTCCAAAGTGATGCGATTAAATGAGCAGTGCTTCCAAGTTTAGAATAGTCGTCCACGCGCTGCTCTTGATCTATGCCGCAATCCTTGCTTACATTCTTCTCGGACTGATTTTTCAATTCCACATTTCTGCAGATATTTTCTTTGACCTTTCATTCGCGCTACTCTTTTTCAGTTTAGGGCAGGCACTGTATGAGATGGGATTCAAGAAGGCGCTTACGTTCATTGTTATCACGGCAGTGATCGGCTTCGCGGCAGAAGTACTCGGTACGAGTACTGGCTTCCCGTTTGGTCAGTACTACTACACGGACTTTCTTGGTCCGAAGGTTCTGGGAGTGCCTGTGGTGGTCCCACTGGTGTGGTTTGTGATAGCCTACCTCGCTTTCAGCATCGCTCACAGTGCAGTAGGCAATGACAATCGTCGTTTGCTTGCGTTGGCCTCGCTTGCCGCATTTGGAGCGGTCTCCTGGGACTTTATGGTCGATCCAATGTTTTCTTCTTATGGCTACTGGGTGTGGACAAAGCAGTTCCTTCCGCTACCAAAGCTTTCTGGAATCCCACTGACGAATTTCGTAGGCTGGTTTGTGCTGGTCGTCATAATGCTCTCTGTATTCCTCTTGGTAGTTCCTCAGGGAAAGGAACTCATTTCGCGAAAGAATACTTTTGATTCACGTCTAGTATACATACTCTTGATGATTGACGGAATTGTTGCCAATTCGACACTTGGCAACTGGGTTGTGATTGTTATTGGCGTTGCTTCGATGACATCATTCCTTGCAATTTCTTTCTACTATGAGAAAAAGCATTCAATGCGCGCTTCAGAATGCCTGACTACACGAGCGAATACACAGACTGGTTCACCATAGGAGAGAGCAAACTTGACACAAGAAGAGGAACATACTCACTATCACGGTGTCGATAAGGCCGAGGAGCACGTTGCCTACAAGGATGCATTGAAGATACTTCTCGATCAGATTTTGCCGGTCAGGTCCGAAACGATACCTCTACGAGGTGCAACAAGTAGGATCTTGTCAGAGGATGTAGTTTCGCAGGCCGATATTCCACACCTGCCAAAATCGACGCGTGACGGGTACGCCGTAAACATCCCAAATGATTTGTTGGCAGAAACGAGTTTCAAGGTGGTCGGAGAAGTCAGGATCGGTGTCATTCCAACCATTCGCGTAAACGAAGGCGAGGCAGTCAAGATAGCCACCGGCGCTTTTCTTCCGCAGGGCGCCAATACGGTGGTGATGAAGGAGTACTCCAAAGTCGAAGACAGGAAGGCGATTATAACAAAACCGATACGAGTCGGAGAAAATATTCTTTCAAAAGGTGAAGACATCCAAAAGGGCAAGGTCCTCCTAAGCAAAGGGACGCGAATACGTGCGCATCACATCGCGCTACTCTCAATGGTGGGTACAAAGAAGGTAAGAGTGTACCGTCGAGCAAGGGTCGCATTTTTCTCCACTGGAGACGAGCTCGTCGATGCGGAGTCTCAGATTAAGAAAGACAGGATATACGACGCGACAAGGCCATTCATCAAGTCAATGCTGGAGGAGATTGGCGCCGAGCCCGTTGATTTGAAGATCGCGAAAGATGATTTTAGAGAGATAAAATCGAAGATGCTGCGCGGACTGCGCTATGATGCGCTTATTCTTTCTGCAGGATCCTCCGTGGGTGAGCGCGATTATGTTTCGTCGGCAGCTTCCTCGATAAGAGGAGTGAAGATCCTCGTGCACGGTGTTGCCATGCGTCCTTCCAGCCCGACAGGCCTTGCAGTGTACAAGGGCAGACCCCTCATACTTTTGCCCGGATTTCCGACTTCTGCCATAGTAAGTTTTCTTGCTGTCGCCCGCCAAGCGATAATGAAGCGATCTGGCAGCTCGGAATTGCAGTATCCAATGATACGAGCAAAACTTCTTGGCGGATTTCAAGGCAAGTCTGGCCTGACGCATTTTCTGAGAGTTCAAGTGAAAAGAGAGAACGGGGAATATGTTGCGAACATAGTTAGGCCGACCGAAGCTCAGTACTCAAGCTGGCTCGGATCAGCAAACGGCATAGCAGTTATCGAACTAAAGGGAAATGAGGTCAAGTCTGACGAACTCGTGAATGTGTTCCTGATAGGCGAAGTTTCCAACTGAAATTTTTTATCGCCACAGTAGAATTCTCTAGCTAACCTTAAAACTCGAAATATGCCTTAACTATAGTAGTTGTATTCACTTTGGTAGCCGCTATGAGCTCAACAGTCGAGAGTTTGATGTCGACAAAGGTAGTCACCGTTGAGTCGTCGAGCTCAGCGTTCGACGCTGCGAGAGAAATAATGAATCATGACATCGGATGCGTGGTTGTGCTCGGCACAAAGGGAGAGATTTCTGGCGTAATCACAAAGGGCGACATTTTGCGAGAAGTCGTCATGAAGAAACTCGATCCGGTCAAGGTCAGAGCCGAGCAGGTGATGTCTCACCCCGTGATAACTATAGGACCGAGAGCCACCCTGGAAGACGCTTCGAGGTTGATGATGGAAAATAGCCTCACGAAGCTTCCTGTTACGAGAGGGAAGGAGCTCGCCGGCATCATCACCTCTACAGACATTGTTCGCGGAAGCAGACCTCGCAAGATTTCCAACAAGGACGCAATCTGAGCTAGAGCAGTGGCATCAGCTTATCTTTCACTATATCGATGGGCCACAGTAACCTGTCACCGACGATTATTGGAATGAAGTAATCTACGCCAGCATCCGCGTAGCCTCGAAGTACCTGGGCACACTCTTCAGGCGAGCCCATTATGCAACCTCTCTCCTTCAATCGCTTCGCATAGTCCTGCGGCGATGCCCCAGCTTTCTTCGCACCGTCCTCAAGTAGTTTGTCCATCTTAGATTCATCACCAGTCATCAGGTATGGCTGTAGTGAATAGGTGACCTCACTTCTGCTGCGACCGAGCTCTTTCCTCACACTTTCAGCACGAGCTATGATTTGCTTGCATGTCTCAAGCTCGGCGATCGTATTGAATCCGTCGGCCTCCTTCACTGCGACTGCGGGCATCGTCCTTGTCCCATTTGAAATTCCGACCCAAATTGGCGGAGAGTTCTGAATTGGTTTTGGATTGCTTGTTGCATTGTGGATTGAAAAGTACTTTCCCTCATAAGTTGGATTTGTATCGCTCCACATTGCATGAAGAATTTTGATGGTCTCTCTCAATTGTCTTGCTCTTTCTGAATTAGGAAGATATGTGTATCCATAGGATTTGTACTCGTCCTCATACCAGCCTGCTAAGACCCATTATCAAGCGTCCCTTTGAAATCACATCAACCGTTGCTGCAGTCTTTGCAAGCAAGCCAGGGTTTCGATAGCCTACGCATGTCACCATGACTCCGAGGCGAATCCGTTTTGTATCTCGAGATAGCGCCGTGAGAGTCGAATACGCTTCAAGGCAGGGATTCTTAGGATTCCCCAACGCTATGAAGTGATCATGCAACCAGGCCGAATCAAATCCTAGTTCTTCGGCCTTCCTCCAGATGGTTGATAGCTCGTCGTAGGAGTATCCGCCCTGTCCTGTCTTTATGCCAAACCTCATTTGGGTCGTGAGTTCTGCAACTCACAATCAGTTAAAATTTCTCTTTTTGCCTCGTGTGAATTGTTTTTACTCACCTTAATCCCAGCATCCTGCAAATGAGCCACAATGCTGAGCTCGCAACGCTGGGTGGAGGATGCTTCTGGTGCGTCGAAGCGGTCTTCTCTGAGCTGAGAGGGATAGAAAAGGTTGAATCGGGTTACTCCGGAGGAACAGTGCTCTATCCTAGTTACGAGGAGGTTTGCACGGGCGACACGAGTCACGCCGAAGTGGTGCAGCTTAGTTTCGACCCCACCGTCATTTCATACAGAGAAATACTAGACGTGTTTTTCTCGGTGCATGATCCCACCACGTTGAACAGACAGGGCCCCGACGTTGGAACGCAGTACCGTTCGGTGATCTTCTTTCACAACCCCGAGCAAAAGCTCGCAGCTGAAGATGTTATCAAGCACATCCAGCAATCAGGTATATGGGACGATCAGATTGTCACTCGGGTCGAGCCGTACAAGGCGTTTTACAAGGCCGAAGACTATCACCAGCAGTACTTCAAGTCCAATCCCAACCAGCCATACTGCAGCGCGGTGATAGCCCCAAAGGTCGCCAAGTTTCGCAAGCACTACCTAGAAAAGCTTCGCAAGTAGTGTCAGTCCACCCATTCCGAGAGCATATTCATCTGTCGTATCAGATCTTTCATGCTCTCAAACACGGGATATAGTACGACCTTGTCGGCCCCTCGCGAAACCAGTGTACCTATCTGGCTTGCGATCTCCTGCCCGGTTCCGAAGATCGAAAACTCGCCTAGTCTTGTCGAAATCTCTTCCCTCAGCACTCTCCTCCGCTCGAAATAGCCGGTCCCTTTGATACGCATCAGTTCGGCCGCCGCCTTTGAACGCGACTCTGCGATCCTGCAAAGTGTGTACACCATGAATCGCACTCCGCGAGATCTCGCATAGTCCAAAAGCTCGTCAATCGAGCTCGTGTGGAGTATGTATGCTATTGATCCTGTAGCCGCTGCAAGGTCGATGGCCCTCTTCCCGTTCACAGAACCCTCTGCTCCGAGCTTCAGCTCTCTTGCAGAGAGTGGTGCAAGCCTCAGCGTCATTCTGTGAAGCTCGCCATAGTCTGGCTTCAATCCATATGCGGCGTTGCCTATCACAAGATTTGCAGAGAACTTTTTCCCAAATTTCTTTAGGAGTTGCTTGATTAGGGCTGACTTGCTTGCTGCGCTGCTCAAGCCTCTGGATGCCTGAAACGTCTCCGACCAAAGCAGACCCAGGTCGAACACCTTCGAGTATTCCTCAATTCCAAGAGTCTGCTCTTCCGTCTCGGCGTCAAAGTTGACGTTCACAGCTCCTATGGAGCTGTTGATGATGGATAGGAATGATATCGTCTTTTGCGAGTTGTCAAGGTTTGAAGCTATTGCCGAGCGCTTTGTCGCAAACTCGATCTGGTTTGCCAGGAATATACTCAGAGGTCATTGCGCCTCTTTGCCTCCAAAATACGTGAAATTCTCTTTGGAGATCGATGATATGCTCTGGATTGTTTTGGTTGAGTTGGAGGAGATTGTTGAACGAGTATGGTCAGTAGACATTGATGACTGGATGAGGAACGCAGTCACCCGACAGCACGATTGATGAATAGTTCAATTCGCTGGTTCACTTCCTCGTAGTTTTACCCCTAGGATTGTGGACTAATAAGCGATTCCCACTAGATCAGAAACAATCATATGGTAATGTAATTTTCTCCACTTCGGCAAGGCTTAACGTGTCAGGGCGAGCCAGAATTTCCCAGTTCCTAGACCATGTATTCAACGAGGATATACTCGATCTACTCAGAAGGCTACAAGATCGCAGCGTAGACTGCATCTACGCTGATCCTGATTACAATGTGGGCGTAAAGTACAACGACACTACCTACACGAAGAAATTTGACGACTACATCTCTTGGTGCATCGAGTGGTCGAAAGAAAGCAAGAGGGTCCTGAAAGACGATGGAAACTTTTTCATAATAAACTACCCGAAGAACAACGCCTACCTTCGCACACGGTATCTCGATCAGGCTTTCTACGACGTGAACGAGTACGTCTGGATCTATAGAACAAACATAGGCCACAGCAGGCGTAGATTCACGACCGCTCACAGATCAATCCTGCACTGCACCAAATCAAAGGATAACAAGTTCTACAAAGAGAATGTTGCCCAGCCCTACGAAAATCCAACTGACAAGAGGATCAAGAAACTAATTTCTTCCGGTAAATCTGGACGCATGCCTTATAGCTGGCTGTATTATGATCTTGTGAAAAACGTAGGGTACACAAAGACTTTCCATGCCTGCCAGATTCCTGAAGATCTCTCAAGGACTCTGATTAGCGCTGAAACAAAGAAA